>DAOPZB010000053.1:0-9683 GCA_035353195.1 Methanothrix sp.
CTGTGCAGCTCTGATAACAGTCCGTATATAATCTCCGATGTGGCCGAATCCAGGTTTCCCGTCGGCTCATCGGCCAGGATGATGGCCGGCCGGTTGATCAGCGCCCGGCCGATTGCCACCCTCTGCATCTCTCCCCCGGAGAGCTGGCCGGGAGGATGATCGTCCGGCCAGCCAGCCCCACCATCGAGGGAAGGAGTTTTTATCTGGTGGGATGTTTGTTCGCATTGAGGTTTGGG
Organism: Methanothrix sp.; assembly: GCA_035353195.1. GTDB lineage: Archaea > Halobacteriota > Methanosarcinia > Methanotrichales > Methanotrichaceae > Methanothrix. Next base: position 237 of record DAOPZB010000053.1, read on the forward strand.
TGATCCTATGGCATGGGTGATGTGGTTTACGGGTCTGCCGGGCTGCGGCAAGACCACCATCGCAGAGCGCGTAAAGGCAATGCTTTCCGAGAAAGGAATAGCTGTCAAAATACTGCAACTGGATGAGATCAGAAGGGCAGTTACACCCCAGCCGAAATACACTGAAGAAGAGCGGGATATTGTTTATGCCTCGCTGGCCTACATGGGAAAGCTCCTCTCCGATGAAGGGATCAATGTCATGATCGATGCCACCGCCAACCGTCGCCGGTATCGCGACTTCGCCCGCCGGCTGGTCCCGGCCTTTGGAGAGGTCTACATCCGCGCTCCTCTGGAGGTCTGCATGCAGCGGGAGGAGAAGCGGAAGGCAAAGTTTTCTCCCAGGGGCATCTATAAAAAGGCGGGGGAGGAGAAGGCGGCTGTGCCGGGGGTCAATGTGGCCTACGAAGAGCCCCTCGCTCCGGAGATCGAGGTTGATACCACGGCCATGAGCGCTGAGCAGTGCGCCCGGCATATCGCGGAAAGGATTATGGAGATCTATCCTGGACGCATCTGATCGCAAAAATGCAAAGATCGCAATCATTCCCATCATTCAGTGGATATAAATACAATCAAGAACAATCCCGTTATTGTAGGGTAAGGGTTGGAAGAGACAGAGGATACATGACGAATAAACATCTCGTATTGGCTCTTGTCCTGCTTTTAGCGGGACTGGCAGTGATAGCGAACTCAGCCGGAGTCTGTCCGTTCTCCGCGGAGGGCGTCTCCTGCCAGGCAGGCAGCAGTGACAGCGAAAAATGTACCGGCGACCATGCCAACTGTAGCGCCAACTGTACCGGAACTCACTGCGCCCTGAATAACTCCAGCCAGAGCAACTGCACAACTGCTGAATCGTGCCCCGTTGAGAAAGAATAGGCGGGGGATGGGTGGGCCTTTCCATCAACTTCTCTGCGTCTCCTTTTTTGACAAAAAATTTTTTAAAGAAGCCGCCAGAGCATCGATTCTTATCGGCTTGCTGATATAATCGTCCATGCCGCTGGCCAGACATTTCTCCATGTCTCCGTCCAGGGAATGGGCGGTGAGGGCGATGATGTAGATCCCATCCCCCTGGGGCAGCTTCCTGATGGTCCGGCTGGCCTCAAATCCATCCATCTCCGGCATGGCCACATCCATGAATATCAGGTCGTAGGGCTTGCTCTCCAAAGCCCTCAAAACCTCCAGTCCGTTCACTGCCACATCAGCCGAGAGGCCCAGCTTGGCCAGCATATGCAGGGCAACCTTCTGGTTGATGATATTGTCCTCGGCTATCAGGCAGCTTACACGGCTTAGATCGACCCGTTTGAGGTCATATTCAGGCAGCTTCTGTTCTTCGCCGCGGGCTTCGACATTCCCGGATGCCGCTCTGGTCGCTATTGTGAAATGGAAGGCCGACCCCTTCCCCAGCTCCGACTCAGCCCAGATTCTGCCCCCCATCAGCTCAACCAGCCTCTTGCTGATGGCCAGGCCCAGGCCCGTGCCGCCATACTTGCGGGTGAGCGATCCGTCCACCTGGCTGAAGGATTTGAAGAGGCTGTCCATGCGGTCCTCAGGAATTCCCGTGCCCGTGTCCCTGACTGAGAAATGCAGCATCAGATCTTCATCCATTCCGCTATGGCTACATGGCCCTCCTGACCCATCTGCGCCGCCAGCCATGCCTTCACTCTCTCTCTGCACCGATAGTTCGATGCTTCCCTTCTCCGTAAACTTGGCGGCATTGCTGAGCAGGTTGATCAGGACCTGGCGCAGACTGTTGGCGTCTCCGACAATCCACTTCGGCACGTCCCCGGCTACCAGGAAGGAGAGGCCGATCCCATTCTCTTTGGCCTTGCCTGCCACAATCTCCAGGGAGCTTTCCAGACTGCTCTTCAGCAAAAAGGGATGGCTTGAGATCTCCTTTTTTCCGGCTTCAATCTTGGAGAAGTCCAGGATGTCATTGATCAGGGTGGCCAGCAGATTTCCGCCGTTCCTGATGATATCAACCGTATTCCTCTGGGAAAGTGTGATATCCGTGTCAAGCAGAACATCGGTCATGCCGATGATGGCATTTAAGGGCGTTCGAATCTCGTGGCTCATATTGGCGAGGAACTCCGATTTGGCGCGGGCTGCGGCGAGGGCCGCATCCTTGGCCAAAATCAATGCCTCCTTGGAGGATACGATATCGGTGATGTCCTCGCCTATGGACTGATATTCAACCAGATTGCCGTCATCGTCAAATATGGCCCTGTCCGTCCACCTGTGCCAGCGTAACTGACCGCTTTCATGGATCACCCGGTGCTCATAGGATACCACGGGATTGGCCAGGCTAAGGGATGCCATCTTCTCCCTGACCATGGGCAGGTCCTCATCGGGAATGAGCGGCATGAATGAGCTTCCGATCAGGCTCTCCCGGCTCTTTCCGAAGTAGCGGCAGTATTCGTCATTGACATAATTCAGGATTCCGTCGCTTCTGAAGCGGCAGAGCATGTTGGGCATGTCTTCCACGATGTTTCTGTACTTGACCTCTGCCATCTTCAGGTCCTCTTCCATGTGTTTTCTGTCGGTAATATCCCTGATGGACTCAATGGCACCGGCTACATCTCCGTGAGAGTCGTACAGAATAGAGGAGTTTCCCATGAGAAAGGTCTCGCCGCTGCCCAGACAGGGCATGTAGGCCTCGCCGGTGAGAGTCCTTTCGTCAAGCCAGGATATGTTGTCATAGCATCTCTCCACATCCAGACTGCTTTTCAGGACCAGATCGATGAGAATAGGCCGGCGCTCTCCATAAAAGGGCAGAGCGTACTCGTAGTTGCCTTTGCCGATCATATTCTCAGCCTTTACGCCCGTCAGCTTCTCTATGGCTTTATTCCAGGCAATTACCCTGCCCTCCCGATCTATGACCAGCGTGGCGTCGGGCAGAAAGTCAATGATCTCAACCAGGCGGTTTTGCGACTCTATCAGTGCCTCCCGGGCCTTTTCCCTCTGGGTTATGTCCCAGTCTATGCCTATGATCCTGCTCGGCCGGCCATCCTCATCGGCAAATACGTGGCCTTTGCTCGCGATCCAGCAGACGGTTCCCGGAGAGGGTATGGTGCGAAATTCGAGATAATAATCAGAGACGTTCTTTATGGCCTCCCGAATGGTGCGGTTGACCTTGCCTCGGTCATCGCCGTGAATCACCTGGTCAAACCACAGGTCCAGCCTGCCGGAGGCACTGGAGATGATGACATCCTCCCCACTGCCGGAAACGGCTGAAATGGGTGGCCTGTCGATGGTGGTGCTGCCTTCCCGATCTTTTCTTCTTACGGTTCTCTCCGATTGGATGTCCCATTCCCAGGTGGTCATGCGGGCGGCATCAAGCGCCAGGTGCAGCCTCTCCTCGCTCTGCAAAAGGTCCTCTTTGGCCGTTCTCTCCGCGGTTATGTCATGGCTCCTCTCCAGGAGATATATGCCCTCCTTCAGCTTCACCAGGCTGGCGGAAAACTGCATGCAACTGATTGTGCCGTTCTTCTTTCTCAGCCTTACCGGCATATCGATAATAGCTTCTCCCTTTCGCAGGATGTTGAGAATTTCATTCCGGTCAGATGGATAGACCCAGATTCTCAGGTCATTGACATCTTTGCCGATGAGATCCTCCCTGCAAAAGCCGGACCACCTTTCGAAAGATTTATTGGCATCGATTATCACTCCGGAGACTGCATCGGTAATGGCCACAGGATCCGGGCCGATTTGAAAGGCGGCGGCAAACTTCCTCTCCGAGGCGGCGAGGCTCTTCTCCGCCTGCTTTCTCCTGGTGATGTCGGTGAACATGGCAAAGGAGCCGAGGAACTTGCCCTGATCGTCCTGAAGCGATGTGGCGGAGACGATGGTCCAGCAGGCCGATCCGTCCTTGCGGCGGAATCGGTGCTCGTAGGTCTGAGAGTGTCCCATCCTTCTCTTCTCCATCCTCTGATCATGCTGGTGAAGGTCTGCGGAAAACATGAAGTAGGTGACATTTTTGCCGATCATCTCCGGGACGGTGTAGCCAAGCATCTCCGCCATTTTGGAATTTACGAAGACGGTCATATAGCTGCTATCCATGGACCAGATTCCTTCGTTGGCGGTCTCCACGAATTGCCGGTAGCGTCTTTCGCTTTCGCAGAGGGAAATCTCTGCCATCTTCTTGGAGGTGTTATCCGCAACCAAGCCGATGAAGCCCGCCGGCCTGCCGTCGACAATGGAAAGCCGGCAAGAGCACATCAAATGCTTTGTCTGTCCGGACCTGTCAATTATTCTAAACTCGAAAGGCTCGCATATTCCCTGGGAGCATTCCTTGAGCTTCCGTCTGAGGGCCGCCCGATCCTCCGGATGGGCCAGGTCGATGAACGTCTTGCCGATCATCTCCCCCGGATCGTAGCAAGAGAGCGCCTTTATGGGCGGGCTGATATACGTTATGATGCTCTGCATATCGCAGGCAAAAACGACCTCATTGAGGCTTTCCATCAACTCCCTGTAGCTCTCCTCTGATGCTCTCAGATCATTTTCTTCTCTGCAGCGGCCAACAGTCTCGAATTTAATATCCATCAGTCTATTTCCTTCTTTGAAGTAATGAAGGCTTCATGCCTGCAAGATATGTGATGGCTCAATTCACCTTGAGATAGACTTGATCGATCTAATTAATAATTATTTCTATGTTTCGACTGCATACAATAAAATTTTGGTCGATAGACTTTTATGGCCGCCTGCATTCTGGGTGGGGAAAGGTGATCCGGGTTGATGGGAATCAATGAGATGGGATTCGAGGTCTTCGAGGAGATGCTCGATTATGCCGATGAGCTGCAGATTGAGGTTCACGAGCTTGACAGCGGCACAGTGGTGGCAGATGCCGGAGTGAAGGCTCTTGGCGGCTATGGAGCGGGCGTCTACCTCTCCCGGCTGTGCCTGGCCGACCTGGCAGAGATACAGCTTGTCCCCTTCGACCTCAAAGGCGTACTTCTGCCGGGCATATCCGTAGCCACCGACTTTCCGGCCATATCCTGCATGGCATCGCAGTGCGCCATGTGGCAGATCAAGGCCGACAAGTACTTCGCCATGGGCAGCGGCCCGGCGCGCGCCCTGGCAAAAAAGACCCGCGATCTGTACGACAGGATCGGCTTTGAGGAATCATCGGATGTGGGTGTCATCGTCCTGGAGTCAAACAAATTGCCTGATGAGAAGGTAGCCGCCCTGATCGCCGAGAAGTGCAGCATCGATCCCGCGGACCTGAGGATCGCCATAGCCCCCACCGACTCCGTAGCAGGCCTGGTTCAGGTCTCGGCCCGCGTGGTGGAAACGGGGCTACATAAGCTCTTTTCCATGGGATTTGACATCAATTCCATCAAGAGCGGCTGGGGCAGGGCTCCCATCTCGCCCGTCAGCGGAGACGCGACCATGTGCATGGGCTCCTCCAATGATGCCATAATTTACGGAGGGGAGACGTACTATACCCTGAAATATGAGAACACCGATGAGCTTTTGCAGTATTTGAAAGGCATGCCATCCCAGGCTTCGCGAGACTGGGGAGCGCCCTTCTACAAGACCTTCAAAGCAGCCGGATTTGACTTCTTCAAAGTGGATCACAATGTGTTTGCCCCGGCAAAAGTGGTTATGAACGAGATCACGTCGAGGCGGACGTTTGTGAGCGGAAAGGTGAACCTGGAGGCATTGGCCGAGTCCTTCAATATCCAGGTCCTGGACGCATCCTGCTGATCCTGCAATGCGGCGGAATGGAATATGAAGACAATTGAATGCGACCTCAAGGGCCACGCACCGTGCCGCGGCCCCATCTGCCAGCGGGGCATGAGCCTAAACCACATGTGCGACCTGCACATCAGGCTCCAGGCCTACTGGACAGGGCACAATCCCGGAAAGAAGCTCAAGGACTGGCTGGACGGACTGCAGAACATGGAGATCGAGGAGATACTCTCCAAAAGCCCGCCCAGGGGCAAGCACTGGCAAGAGGTGGAAGTGAGGTCGGAGTCGGGAGACGAGTGAGCAAGAAAGGATATTTGATTGCTCAATCATATCCGGGAAAGTACTCCTTTTTTATCTGCTCTTTGGCTATGCCCAGTTGCTCTAAAGCGGAAATCATGGCATCAACCATAGCAGCCGGGCCGCTGGAATAGAATACTCGCGTCCCATAGTCGGGAGCGAACTCTTGGATCATGGCAGCGTCGATCCTTCCCGTCCTGCCCTTCCAGTCGGGCCCGGGGCGGGTCAGGGTGTTGACGACCTTCAGGCGAAGGTTCCTCTCCTCAAGCAATTCAAACTCGTCGCCAAAGGGTATGTCGCCCTCGCTGCGGTTGGAGTAGATCAGGAGAATATCAGTATCAAGAGATTTGTCTGTGCAGTACTTTATCATGCTTCGCAGAGGTGTGATGCCGATGCCGCCGGAGAGCATGGCCACTTTTTTGTGCTCGCCCCGGAAGCTGAAGCTGCCGTAGGGCCCGGAGACCTGGATGCCGTCCGCCTCTTTGACCGACAGGAGGGCATTGGAGAACTCATGGCCGGTGAGCCTCTTGGTCACCTCCAGAAAGTCCTCGCTGGGGCTGCTGGAAAGGCTGAGCGGTTTTTTGATCATGGCATCTCCCACACCACCTCCGTCTTCCTGCGTTCCATCTTCCTGCCGGCCTTTGAGCGTGAGGATTACAAACTGGCCGGGGAGGTAGTCGAAGCCGGCCGGGCGGCTGAATCGAATCGAACGGGTGGTGGGTGTCCTTTGCAGGACCTCTAATGCAGTGGTCTCGAAGGCTGGCATCATAATCGTCTCACTCCAACAATCAGTTTTATGCAATATCTTCTTTATCCCTGCACCGTCCGTCCTACAAAAAAAAACAAAAAAGTAACGGACTCGCTGGGACTCGAACCCAGGTCAGCGGGTGTCTTCGACTGCTTCTCCGGCCTGTGCCGGGGCTTTATCTCCGAAGCCCGCTAGGATGTCCTCTACCCTACGAGCCCATCCGTCAGCGTGCCATTGGTAGCTTCCAGGCTATTAAGCTTTCCCGCACATCCCCATTGTGCATCTGCTTCCTTTTCACTTCCCCCGCCGACATGATAAAAAATTTCCCGGATATTTTACCTCTTCTTCCTTTTTCCTATTTTTTGATATTGGTTAATATCCAATAGTAATTTCTCCTAAATGAGTTTTTTGCAAAAAAATAATTTAATCATTGTAGTCATTTCCCACAAATTAGCCGCAGCATTTATATCTCAATGTTTCCGCTCTGGGAAATAGGCACGCTAATGAAATGGAGGTGATCGTCAATGGATATAATGTCCCAAATATATGCGGTTATAATCTTTGGAGCATTGGTGGTCTTACTGCCCTGGGGTCTGAATAAATGGTCCGACACCAAGGCAGGTGTACGGTAGAATAAAAAAAACTTCATTATCCTAAACGGTCTTGGGGCAGCCAAGGCCGCATTTTTCCATCATTGCCCATGCAGGCATAGGAGTCCGGCAAAACAGGCAAACTAATATTAACCATCCGGTATAGAAAGCCCTCCCTGATTAAAATTAGGTGGATGGCAATGTCACAAACTCGTTTCCTGAGCAACTGCCCGCGCTGCGGATATGTGGCCGAGGCCTGGACGGAAGACGGGGTATCTGTAAACCTGCGCTGCCCGATGTGCGGCTACCAGGGCAGGCTGCCCCATCCCGACCTCAAAAATGGGCTTGGGCGAACGTGAAAAGAAGAACGAAGAAATCCAAAAAAAGCTTTGGTCCGCCTCAGCCGTTTGCCCGGCGCACTTTGCGCTCGTTTCGGTCCAGGTATTCCTTGATGGCCTCAACTATCACATCAGAGCGCTGCACATAAAGAGAGCCTCTGCTCTTCACCACAAAGCTCACCAGACGCTCATTTAAGTCCGGGCTCAGGTCCACCTCGATCTTGGGCATATTCAATCATCCGCCATTGTAGTATTAATACTTAGTTTTTCAGGGCTTGAGCCTCTTGATCTCCAGGTATTTGACGCAGTCGTCCGTCCGTCCGGCCCCGGCTTCGCCCGAGAAGGCAAAGACCATTTGCTTTCTCACCGAATGGGCCAACCGCACTGCCCGGGAGAGCACCGGCGGCAGAAACACATGATCCTGGGCGACGGTATGCACCAGGTACTCGGAGTGGGGCACTTTGCCCGGACCCTGCACCTGCTTGTAGACCCGGAAATGCGAGCCGAACTTAAAGCCGGTCTTGACCACCAGCCCCCTGTCCCGCAGGTCTCTGTAGACGGCGAACTTCCTGTCGAATTCGCTCTCGATGACGCGGGCAGTTGCCGCGAAGCTCTCGCTGTCCAGGGCTTGGCCGGAGCGGTCCACCAGGGAGATCAGCCCCTTTTCCAGCAGGTAGGCGGACTCGACCAGGGACAGCCCCAGCCGCTCGCCCACCGATTTCCCGTAAAAGCCGTGCTCGTGCAGCCTGCGGGAGGCATCTGCATCCCAGAGCACCACCCGGTCTTCCAGCAGCGTGGCCCTGCCGCCTGCCTCCTCATGGCCCATCAATCCGGACATGGACCTCTCCCGGGCCTCGTAGAAGGTGATGTCGCTCTCTTCGTCCACTATGGCCAGCATCAGCTTCTTTCTCATCTGGCCGGCCAGCCTCACCGGCGGTAGGACCTGCTGGAGCGGCAGGGGCATCCTCTCCGATATGACCAGCACATAAAATTCCGCCGGACCCTTGCCCGGATGGCCGCCCCGGGGGTAGACGCGAAAGTCTGGGCGGCCCGGCTGGACATAGTAGCCGCGCTCCCTCAGGTCCTTGTAGACCACATATCGAAACTCAAAGCCCTTCTCCAGGGAGGATGCGGCCTGAAAGAGGGAGGGATAGTCCATCTCCCTCTCGCCGTCCAGCACCCTGATCCGGGAGCGGTCCAGCAGATAGGCCGCCTCCACCAGCGACAGCTCCAGGCCCCGGCCGACAGGCCGGCCGAAGTAGCCCTGCTCATAGAGTTCCGGCAGGGCCTGTATGCCCAGCCGAACTTTGTCTCCGGACAGAATGCCAGCCGGCACCTCATTCACTGTATTTTGGCTGCTCAAATCTCGCTCATTTTCCAGTTGGTCGGCTTCCTGCGGTCACTTCAGCAGCTCTTTTTAGCAGGAGAGCTTGCTTGGCCAGATGCCGTGCATGACACCCAGGGTCCTGTCCACCAGGCTGTGCACATCGGCTGCCGGATAGCCGGCGGAGAGCAGGTAGGACTCGACGTGGTTGGGGACGGCGATGGACATCTGCTCCACCATGGAGACGGTCTGCAGGATGGTGTGGCCCTCCAGCTTGAAGGGGATGATGGCGTCGGAGACTATGAGCTCGAAGATCTCCGGGCTGATCGGCCGCTCTATGCCGGAGAGGAAGGCCTCCAAAATCTCGCTGGTCCAATCGTGCTTTTTGCCTTCATCCTGGTAGGGCATGACCACGACCTCGCGGGT
>DAOPZB010000054.1:0-9589 GCA_035353195.1 Methanothrix sp.
TATCCTGCTGCTCAAAACCCATCCCCTCTTTCACAAAGAAACATCGATCGTCCTCTCGCAAATCAACCTATCAGTGTTTTATTTCATCCCATGTTTATTGGCTTTGCGCCCCGAACTTATCTAAAATCTTTCTATAGGTATATCTCTTCAGGGTAATAAACTGATCGGCGACATGACCGCACACAATGACCACAAACAATGATAGATGCCTGCCGGATGAATAAGACTGCGCCATGCAGGGCGAAAGTGATTGAAATGCATTCGCCTTTGAGATCTGATCAATCATGAGGGAGATAAACTGAAAAAATATACAGAGATGGAAATCGCTTTACTTTATTATGGCCTCCAGCCTGCGGCCCACTTCATCCCAGTTCACAATGCTCCAGAAGGCTTCCACGAACTTGGGCCGTTCATTCTTGTAGTCCAGGTAGTAGGCGTGCTCCCAGACGTCCAGCACCATGAGTATGCGAAACATGGGATAGACGTTCACATTGTGCTTTTCGATCTGCATGATGATAGGCCGACCGGTCATGCCGCACCAGGAGAGGGCCGCCCAGCCCGATCCCTCCGTGCTGACTGCCGCTGCCGTAAACTCCTTCTTGAAGCGCTCAAACGATCCAAACTCCTTTAAGAGCACCTCCGCGAGTGCTCCCACCGGCTCCTTGCCGGCCTTGGCCGCAGGAGCCAGATTACCCCAGAAGAGGCTGTGCAGAACATGGCCGCCCGCCTGGAAGGATAGCTCTTTTAGAGTGGCCTTCATATCCACGTCTGAGCCGGCCCGGCGGGCCTTCTCCAGCCGGTCCAGCAGGGCATTGGCGCCGTTTACGTAGGCGGCGTGATGCTTGTCATGGTGCAGGCGAATCTGAGCCTCGGACATGTTCGGCTCCAAGGCATTGTAGGCATAGGGCAGTTCCGGCAGGGAGTATAATTTCTTGTCAGTCATTTGCTTTCACCTCAACAATCCAGTTTCTCACCTTAAGAATATCTGCTGATATTTGGCATGACAGCTATTTATCTCCTCGCATGCCGTCCCGGCCGGCCTTCATGCTCCGGGCATAGAAAATCAGCTCTGAGAGAAGCCTCTCTGCCTGACCGTGCTGCGATCTTCCCAAAGATAGTCCCTCACATCGAGTACCTCGCTCTCCAGACCTGCATCCAGCGCCTTTTGCAGCATGAAGCGGGCAGCCTTCTCCGACGGGCGGCCCTCTCTGGCCGTTCCCAGTATCACCGGGATGAACAAACTTACCTCCTGATATGTCTGGGAAATTTCAGGGATTTGGCTCCGCAATCCAGCGGTTGGCATCATCTCTTACACCCAGCCTCACCACAGCACGATGTACACCGCATCTCCTTCCTTTCTTCCCTTGAGAAGCTGGCAGTGGCGCAGTATGGCAAATTCGTTCTCAAGCTCTGTAGCCGGCAGCCTGAACCTCTCCGCCAGCTCCGCCCTGGTGGCCTTACCCTTCTCCTGGATGAACTCGTAGATCTGCTTTTGCAGGTCGGTCAGCCCATCAGTCCCCTGAAGGCCGTGGCTGTCCCGGAATATCTTCTTGGACCTCTCCGCCCAGGGGTCGCAGACGCGAATCCTGTGGCCTGCATCGATATAGCAGTCCTCGCAGAGGGTCTTGCCCCCCGTAGAGAATACCTCTTCTTCCGCGATCTCCTTGCCGCAGCTCTGACACCTTATGCCTTCTGACATTGCCTTCCACCAGCAACATCATTAGGTGCTTCCTGTTCTTTAGCTTTTTCGCGGGATAAATATTTTTATAATTTGTAGCAATATGCACTTTCTTAGGAATATTAATGAAAAAGTTCTAATAGAAAGAGCATATTACAGGAAACTTATGAAGGCATGCTTGGTTGTCTTACTGATACCAATTCTGATCCTGGGCTATGCCACCGCTGCCAGGATCTCTGTGGGACCGAAGGATGCAGACTACCCTCAAATTCAGCAGGCTCTGGACAATGCCAGCGAGGGGGATATCATTGAAGTGCAAAGCGGCATTTACCACGAGAATGTCTACATCTTCAAGACCGTTGAACTCATGGGAATCGATACGGGTAAAGGGATGCCCCTGGTGGACGCGGGCGGATCGGGAAGCGTCGTCAGCATCATGTCCAACGGCTCGACTGTTCAGGGCTTCAACGTCACCGGATCAGGCCATTGCGGATGCGGAAATGCCGGCATACTTGTCGACTCCAGCAATAACTCCATAAAAGGCAATATAATTCATAATAATAAGTACGGCATCTATGTCCGCTCCGGCAATTCCAACAACACATTCACCTCCAATGACCTCCTTGACAACAACATAACCGCGAACGACGATGGGAACAGCACCTGGAATGTCTCCGTCAAATTGGCAGGCATGAAGGCGATCGTGGGCCTTCTCACCGGAAAGGGGGAGCAGAACTTCGGCAACCATTACAGCGATTATGATGAGCCATCGGAGGGCTGTGAAGATGCCGACGGCAATGGCCTGTGCGACATGCCCAGGAAGATCAGAGCCGGAAGCAGCGTGGACGGCTTCGCCTCAGTAGCCCGCGTCAATAAATGAGCGCCATGGAGTATATCATTGAGCCTATCACGGAGGACGACGGCAAAGCGGTAATAGATATATTTAATCATTATATAAAAAGTAGCTTTGCCGCTTATCCCGAAGAAGAAGTGCCATACGAATTTTTTAATTTCTTTTTGAATATGTCCAGAGGGTACCCCTTTCTGGCGGCAAGAGACGGGCAGGGCAGGATTTTGGGCTTTGCCCTGCTCCGCCCTTACAGCCCCATCCCTGCATTCTCCAAGACTGCGGAGATCACATGCTTCATTGCTCCAGAATACATCGGCATGGGGCTCGGAAGTGCTCTACAGGAGCGTCTTTTAAGCCATGCCAAAGGGATGGGCCTCACCTCCATCCTGGCCGGCATATCGTCACTCAATTCGGCAAGTTTGGCCTTTCACCAAAAACGCGGCTTTACGGAGTGCGGTCGCTTTCACGCCGTGGGGCGGAAATGGGGTCAGGACTTTGATGTTGTCTGGATGCAGAAGAGGATATAAGCTCCAATCGCATAATCCTGCATTGTTATGGCAGAGGAGATCTGCAAGAGTGGCTGCAAGGGCTGCTGGCCGGCGGTCCGCGCCAGCATCAAATACTCCGGCACTGAGGGCCTTGAGAACGGATGGGCAGAGCAGAGAAAGATCGAATTTGTGAGAGACATCCGCCTCTTCCTGGATCGATTGCAGGAGAGCGCCTCGCATTTGCCGGAGAGGGAAGCTGCCAGGTGCGGACAGGACGGAGTTGTTGCGGAGATATTTCTGCAGATAGACCTCTCGAAGGGCCAGGTCGTGCTCGATAAGCTCTTCAAATACTGCGAGATGGACTTTCACCTCTTTACCGGCCTATTGGAGATACTGGAGCGCCATTTCCCGGACTGTGACCTTTCGGTCCCGTCGCTACAGGGCTACGATCTGGCCCGAGAAATTTGTCGCTTTTTAGGGGTGCCGGCCATCGAGTGCCTGTATCTCAAGGCAGACACTGGTGAGAGGCTGCTCATGGGCGGCTCGCCGCTCAGGCCGGTGAGCTTTGAAGGCATAATGGAGGATACGGCCAGACACTACCAGAAGAGAGGGGGAGTGGAGAAGAGGCGGCAGGAGCTGGCCCCCGGAACCGAGATCTCCATGTTCTTCCAGGGGCCTGAGGGAGAAGAAGAGGTGCTCTGGATGGCTGTTCGAGCCCCGCTTTCGCCGAGATAGATCTTCACATCACAGCAAACGGTTTTTCTCCGGCGGCCTCATCGATCACCCGGCCTGCTTTCTCCATCTCCTCTTCCCCGCCCCAAACCGCCAGCCGCACTGCTCCCTCCGCCCCGCCCACTCCTCCCCCGGCCACCAGTTCCGCCTCAGCGCCGCAGAGAAGCCGGATGGCATCGATCTCCGTGAAGGGCTCGCCCGGCAGGGGCAGAAGGCGCGGACCGCTGGCCTGGGGATCATTGAGCAGGCCGGCGATTCTCATCATGTCGCCAAAGATCCGCTTTTCCAGGCCCACGGGAAGTATGAGGCGCACACGTCGGCCCACTGCCGCCGAGAGAGCTGCCAGGGCCGTTCCCCCCTGAGGATGGCCGATGAGCACAGCCGCCCTTCTCAGAGGGTCCAATGCATTGGCACCTTTGAGTATGACATCGCCTTCCTTCAGATCTCCGGCCACATCGAAAATTGTCAGGCCCCTCTTCCAGATTCCCTTGACTATCACCACGTCTCCGGGAAAGCCGCTGTCATCCGGCAGCCGCCCATCCTCACGAGTTCTGCCGGGAGGCAGAACGATGCCCCGAAAGAACCTGTCCCTCTTGAAGCCCTCCGCCTGGCCCAATCCGTTCAATATCTCCTCGGCCACGTAGCCGTTGGTGGTGCCGGCAACTATGACCAGGGTGACCGAGCCGAGGGCCTCTTTGACGGCAGGATGGACTGCCAGGGCTTTGCCGATCAGGCGCTTGCCTGCGGCGGGGGTGAGGACGAACTGCATCATTCTCATGCCTTAGCGAAGAATTTTTGATGCAGATAAATGCAATGGTGACTCATGGATCGGGACAAGAACAGGGATAACAACAATGACACGGCTGTTTTGGAGCGGCTGCGCCAGGAGCTATTGCAGGGCGCAGACGAGAAGATCCGGGAGAGCGGCCAGCGCTTCTTCAAGGAGCCGGTCAGGATGTACGGCCTGAAGAGCGCCGATGTCAAGAAGATGGCGGCCAGGCACTTCCGTGATATCAAAGGGCGGGATAAAAGCGAGATATTCTCCCTCTGCGAGGAGCTGCTGCGATCGAGCTACAGCGAGGAGGCCTTCATAGCCTTCGAGTGGTCCTACAGCCTCCGAAAGAAGTTCCTGCCGGAGGACTTTGCAGTGTTTGAGCGCTGGGTGGACAGGTATGTGGACAACTGGGCCAAGTGCGACACCCTCTGCAATCACACCCTGGGATGCTTTGTAGAGATGTACCCCCAGTTCATAGAGAATCTGCGCGGCTGGGCCGGGGCAGAGAACAGGTGGCTACGCAGGGCCGCGGCGGTGACGCTCATCCTGCCCGCCCGAAAGGGGCTGTTTTTAAAAGAGGTCTTCGAGATATCCGATATCCTGCTGCGGGATGGAGACGACATGGTGCAGAAGGGCTACGGCTGGATGCTCAAGGAGGCGAGCAAACCCCACCAGGCGGAGGTCTTCGACTATGTGATGGCCAGGAGGGCTGCATTGCCCAGAACGGCCCTGAGGTATGCCATAGAGAAGATGCCGGCGGAGATGAGAAAGAGGGCGATGGCGAAGTAATTTATTATGGATTTGTCCAAATTCTTCAGGTCGTGGGCCACAGATGATTTGTACTCAATCCTGCGAAGCCAAGCAGTTCCCTCATCTCCCCGGAAGATATTGCTCTGTCGTTTATGTCGTTCAATCCTGAGCAATCAGGTAATCGGAGTAATTCTCCAGATACTCCTGCAATGCTCTATTTTCCCCCGCCGCCCTCATCTTCCCGACCCCCATTCGCGCCGTTCAGGTCTCCGATATACCTTCCGCAGTGCGGGCATCTCTGATTTCCCCGGCTATTTTCCTCTTTTCTCCTGGCCAGCACCTCGGAGAAACCAGAGGCCAAAACGCCCGTGGGCAGGGCGAACAGCCCGATTCCCAGTATCACCACTATCGAGCCTATGAACCGGCCCCAGTCGGTCACAGGATAAACATCTCCATAGCCCACTGTAGCCAGGGTCACTATCCCCCACCACATGGCGGCGGGGATGCTGGCGAAGGCCTTGGGCTGGGCCTCATGCTCCGCCTCGTACATGAGGCTGGAGGAGATGACCAGCAGGATGATGATGGCAAAGAACATGAGGAGCAGCTCCTCCTTCTTCAGCCGCAGCACATCGAGGAAGGTCTGAAGGGACTCGGAGTAGCGGGCCAGCTTCAGTATCCGAAAGAGCCGGAAGAGGCGCAGAGCTCTCATGAACCTCATGTCCAGGTAGACAAAAGGCAGATAGAAGGGCAGTATGGCCAGAAGGTCGACCAGGGCCATGGGGGTGATGAGATATCTCAGCCTGCCGGTAACCGGACGCGCAAATCGCGGATTTTCCGTGCAGGACCAGGCGCGCAGAATGTACTCGACTGTGAAAACCGCCACTGAGAACACATCGAAGGCGCGAAAAAGAGCGGCATGGTCGGCGTAGATCCAGTCCACCGTCTCCAGCACCACCGCCAGGACGTTCAATGCGATCAGGCTCATGATGAAGGGGTCAAAGTGCTTGCTGTCCTCATCCCCCGGCTCCAGCATGCCGTAGATGCGTGCTTTAAGGTCCTGGCTCATGGCTCTGCCTCAGAACTGCCGGTTCGGATATAAATTTCACGGCCTGGGCCCACACCCCAATGGTCCAGATTAATATATTCGAACATCCCCTATTTTGTTATGCTAGCCGCCTGCCTGCAGCAGCAGGTTGATCCCTGCAGACCTGAGGACAACCTCTCCCGTGCCCTGGGCCTGGCATGCGCCGCCCTGGCCGGGGGAGCAGAGGTGCTGATATTCCCTGAGCTATTCCTGACGGGCTTTTGCTACCAGCCGTCTTTGCAGTCGTCTCCCTCCGCCGAGGACAGGCCGCCCTATCCATCCCTCGATCCCCTGCGCGTCCTGGCTGGCGAGCACGATTGCCTCTTCCTGGGCTCAATTAGGGACGGCCGGCAAAACCTGGGCTTCGCCCTGGATCGCGAAGGGCTGCAAATCCGCCCCAAGATCCATCCCTTCGGGGCCGAAAAGGAGCACTTCGATGGCGGAAAGGCCATCAAGCCCATAATGAGCCGCTGGGGAAAGATCGGCCTGCTGATCTGCTATGACCTGCGCTTTCCCGAGGTCGCCCGCACCCTGGCATTGCAGGGCGCGGATTTCCTGGTTACGGTGGCCGAATTTCCCGCCATGCGGCGCGAGCAATGGAGGACGCTATGCCTGGCCAGGGCTATCGAGAACCAGATGCCCCACCTGGCCTGCAACTGGGCGAGTGGCGGCGGCTCGCTCATTTGCAGTGCGCGAGGGCAGATCCTGGCCGGGGCGGATGCGGGCGAGCAGATCATCTACGGCGAGCTGGACCGGGAAGGTCACGATTCCTTCCGCCGGGAGTTTGACTGCCTGGCCGACCGACGGCCGGAGTGCTATCTGATGGATCCGATGGATAGGGGCTGAGAGCATCAATGCCCTGACGCTAAACCTTTTGGTCAGCCGGTTTCGCGGCTATTACCTGGAGGCCTCCCTCGAGGCCCCGCCGGATCTGCCTTCCCGGGAGTGGGGCTTTCTATTCTTCGACGAAGGGGGCATGAGGCGGCACCGCTCCTTCTTCTCGCGAGGTGAGCTTGTGGACTATGTGCGCAGCATGGTGCCCCGCCATGTCTACCACTCCGCGGCTTACTACCAGCGCCCCGCCGCTCCTACCATGAAGGAGAAGGCCTGGCAGGGGGCGGACCTGATCTTCGATCTGGACGCCGACCACCTGAAAAATGCGCCGAAAAGCTACGGAGAGATGCTCTCCCTGGTGAAAGCCGAGACGCAAAAGCTGCTGGGGTTTTTGGCCTCCGACTTCGGATTCAGCGAGAGCCGGATGAGCGTGGTCTTCTCCGGCGGACGGGGCTATCATATTCACGTCAGAGATCCGCGCGTCTTTCCCCTGGGCGGCGACGAGCGCCGGGAGATAGTGGACTACCTGGCCGGCAGGGGGCTGGCAATAGACCGATTCATCCACATGGCCCCCCTGGAGGGAGGCATTGGCCAGGAGAGGATATTGCAGATGCGTGCGCCGCAGGCGGGAGCGCCGGGCTGGGGCAGCAGGATCAACCGGGCCCTGATCTCCTTTGTCCAGGGTCTGCGCCGCCTCGATGAGGCCGAAGCCATCTCTGCCCTCTCCCGCATAAAAGGGATCGGCCCCAAGAAGGCCACCAGCTTCTACAGAAGCCTGCAAGGGGAGGATATACTGGAGAAGATCCGCCGGGGAGATCTCGACCTCTTCCGGGGCAGCGCCGGCATCTGGAAGCTTCTCCTCGCGGATTTTCTGGATAGCGAGAGCGTGTTGGTTGGCGGCGCGGGCCGAGGGGGTGAAGCAGGCGGAGTTGGCATAAGCCTGGACCGGGAACGGGGCGAGACCGACGAGCCCGTAACCGCAGACGTGCGCCGGCTGATCCGCTGCCCAGGGAGCCTGCACGGCGGATCGGGGCTGCGGGTGACCTCTCTATCCCTGCGCGACCTGGAGGACTTTGATCCCCTGCATGATGCCGTGGTCTTCGGCGGCGAGCCCCTGCCCGTTCAGATGCTCCGCCCCTTTAAAACCGAGATGAAAGGGGAGAGATACGATCTGGCGGAGGGTGCGGAGGAGCTGCCGGCCTGCGTGGCCATATTTCTCATGGCCCGGGGCGCGGCCTTAGCGCGGGCAAAATGATCGCGCAAAGTGATAAATCTATATATTATTTGATCGCAGAGATTTAGAGCCCGCGTAAAGAGGCATAAGGTGAGATAACTGGATCTGGCCAACGCACTCCGGGAGGAGCGCAAATCCGCGGAGCTTCAGCATCTGGACAGGGACTTCTACCAGCAGGTGGGTGTCTATCTGGCCGCCCTGGCGCAGGAGCTCTCATCCGTAGAGGACGCCTTCAGCGTAGAGGCTCAGATCCTGCAAGACACCCTGAAGAGCGAGAAGAACAGCGTCAGCAAGCTCCTCGACCAGAGAGTGAAAAAAATCGTCCGCCGGGCTCTGCGAAGCGCCCGCTCCGCGTCCCGGGAGGAGACGCTGCCCGGCATGACCGAGGAGGAGGAGGAGATCTACCGGAAGATGCTCTCCGCCATAGCCTCCGGCCGCGAGGCCATATTGGCCCGCGTGTCTCAAACCGAAAGGCCTTTAATGGGCAAGAAAGATATAGACCGGGAATACGAAGTTGTGCGGCTGCTGGATAGTGTTCCTGTGTTTGTGGGAGTTGACGGGCGAAATTACCTTCTCGGCAAGGATGATGTGGCCGTGCTCCCCGCCGTCCACGCCAGAAATCTGCGCAATAAAAATCTAGCGTCTGAAGTGAAGATTGAGAGATGATAAGAAGTGAAGATGCCAAAAAAGCTTAACGCTTACTGTCCGTTCTGCAAAAAACACACCCCCCAGACAGTGGAGCGGGTGAGAAAAGGCCGGGCTTCCACTCTGACTCATATCACGAGGCAGAAGAAGCGTGCCAATGGAATAGGAAATCAGGGCAAGTTCTCCAAGGTGCCGGGCGGAGACAAGCCGGTGAAGAGATTGAACCTGCGCTACCGCTGCAACACCTGCAAGAAGGCCCATAACCGGGCGGGCTTCAGGGCCGGCAAGTTCGATCTGGTGGAGGGATGAATCTGTCTGCCAAATTCGTCAAGGTAAAGTGCAACGACTGCGAGAACGAGCAGGTTATATTCGCTCATGCCTCCACGGTCGTCAAATGCCTGGTCTGCGGCCGCACTCTTGCAGAGCCGACCGGCGGCAAGGCTGAGATCAAGACCGCAGTAGTTGAAGTCTTAGAGTGATCTGTAATGCAACGTGAGGGCTGGCCAGAGCCCGGATCTC
>DAOPZB010000055.1:0-9492 GCA_035353195.1 Methanothrix sp.
GGCTGAAAAGTCGTGGCCCCATTGAAGCGGGCTCTTCGTGCTGGCTTTGATTATGCCTGGGGAGATTTCCACGGCTGAAAAGTCGTGGCCCCATTGAAGCAGTGCAATCAAAAATATGGGAGACTATATCAACTTTGTATTTCCACGGCTGAAAAGTCGTGGCCCCATTGAAGCTCAGATTCACGCAATTTTCGCATCCGCATGGCAAAAATTTCCACGGCTGAAAAGTCGTGGCCCCATTGAAGCAAAGGTGTTTTCTGATGGTATGCTCACATGCCTCCGAAGGTGCGATAATACCAACACATCCCACCACGGCTTTGATGAAACCGGAAGAGCGGCTCAGCGCATTATCACATAGCGAACGCGAGCACTTTCTCGAAAGCTTCGCATGCCACAAGAAGATGCTGGCAGAACTTGCAAAGAGATAGACTACAACTCCACAACTACTTTTTTAACCCATTTCGCTATTTTGTCGATCTCTTCGCCCTCCAGACAGGAGTATTGCGCTATTCTTTCCAATACGAAAGCTCAAAGCTAAAATACCAGATATATATTTACAGGTATGTCTCAACGTTTATAAAAAATAATAATCTTTATAAATAATCACTACTATTACTAATACGGTGAGTCAGTGATACCTGAAGCGCAAGAGCCCCTCCGCGACCTGCCGGATCTGATTCCCGCTCGTATGCTCAACGAGTTCGCCTACTGCCCTCGTCTCTGCTATATCGAGTGGGTGCAGGGGGAATTTTTGGACAGCGCCGACACCGTGGACGGCAGATTCCAGCACCGTCGGGTAGACTTGGGGCCGGTCAAGTCCTCTGCATCTGCGTCCAAATCGCAGAAAAAAGACTCACAGAAAAATGAAGATAAAAACGAACTCGATTTCGAAACATTTCATGACAGATCAGTCCACCTCACAGGCATAGAATGCGGCATAACCTGCCGAATCGACCTCCTGGAGGGACAGGGCGGTGCCGTGACCCCGATTGACTACAAACGAGGATATGCTCCGGACATCCCGGAAGGCATCTACGAGCCGGAACGGGTCCAGCTCTGCGCCCAGGGCCTGGTGCTGCGGGAGAACGGCTTTGCCTGCGACGGGGGCATGGCCTACTTCGTCAAATCCAAAAAGAAGGTGCCAGTCTCCTTCGATGAAAACCTGGTGAGCAGAACCAGAGAGCTGATATCCGCCCTTCGCTCGGCAGCCCAAAGCAGCCAGATGCCGCCACCCCTCTCCCACAGCCCCAAATGCAACCGCTGCTCTCTGGCAGGCATCTGCCTGCCCGACGAAATCACCCTCCTTAGAGAGATGCAGGAGGATGAGGAGGAGAACGCAAAGAAAGCAGACGGCAAAAACGACGCGAACGGCTCGGATAGCGCAGATGTCGTGGATGACATGGATAACATGGATAACATGGATGGCCAGGATAGCGCAGGCCGCGGCTCCGGGGACTGCTGCCCGGTGAGAAGGCTCCTGCCCGCCAGAGACGACAACATCCCCGTCTACGTGGTCGGCCAGGGCTACACCGTCCGCAAAAAGGAGGACCGCCTGGAGATCACATCCCGCGACGGAAAGGCCAGCGAAGCCCGCATCAGGGAGATCTCCCAGCTCTGCCTCTACGGCGGCGTGGAGATCACCACCCCGGCTATGGTGGAGCTGATGCAGCGGGGCATTCCTGTAATCCACTACACCCACGGCGGATGGTTCCAGGGAATCTGTCTGGGCACCACCCACAAGAACGTGGAGTTGAGGATCCGCCAGTTCCAGTGCTTTATGGACCCGGCAAGGTCCGCCGCCCTGGCCAGAAGCGCCGTCTCCGGAAAGATCAGGAACTGCAGAACTCTGCTGAGGCGAAACTGCTCGGAAAACTGCAAGAGCGACCTCGACCTCCTGGCGAAACTGGCCGTCGACGCCGACAGGGCAGAGAGCAGCGAGAGCCTCCTGGGAATCGAGGGCGCGGCGGGACAGTGCTACTTCTCTAAATTCTCAGGAATGCTCAAGCCCGGAGGCAAGTCTGGAGCCAAGTCTGAGGATAAAGCTGCGGATAAGGCAGGAGACAAAGCTGGAAGAAACGACTTCTCCTTCACCGACAGGAACAGGAGGCCCCCACGCGATCCAGTCAATGCCGTCCTCTCCTACCTCTACGGCATCCTGGTCAAAGACCTCTTCGTGGTCCTCCTGGCGGTGGGCTTCGACCCATACCTGGGATTCTACCACCGCCCCAGGTACGGCCGGCCCGCCCTGGCCCTGGACATGATGGAGGAGTTCCGCCCCCTGATCGCCGATTCGACGGCAATCACCCTCTTAAACAATGAGGAGCTGTCCCCCGGAGACTTCCTGAAGAGCCGGGCAGGAGTCACCATGACTGCAAACGGCAAGAAGGCCGTCGTCTCCGGATACGAAAGGCGCATGGAGACGGAGATCGTCCACCCCATCTTCGGCTACAAGATCAGCTACAGGAGAGTGCTGGAAGTGCAGGCCCGGCTGCTGGCCCGCGCCATATCAGGAGAGATCAGCCAGTACCCGCCCTTCTGCACCAGATGAAGTGCCGGATGCGGTAGACGTATGCAGGAGATGATTGTACGAGCGAACTGAAATGCTATGTGGTCAGCTACGACATAATGGACCCCAAACGCCTGCACCAGGTCCACAGAACCATGAAGGCCTTCGGTGATCCCATCCACTACTCCGTCTTCCGCTGCAACCTGACCGCCAAAGGCAGGGTGGAACTGGTCGCCGCCCTCACCGATATCATCAAGCATGACCAGGACCGCATCATGATTGTCGACCTCGGCCCCCTGGAGGGCAGAGTCGAGGACCGAATCGAGTTTCTGGGCGTGCACCTTCAGGAGGCAGCAGAGAGCCGGGCGGTGGTGGTCTGAGGCATCAGAGGCTTGCCATTGACACCAGATGCGAACAATCAGATCTTCAGATCGCCTTTCTCCTTGAGATAATTGCCGGGTCCGGTCATGGAAAATCCGGCCACTGCAATGGTTCCTAGCGGGTCGAATACGCTCTTTCCTGACTCGAAACATCCGGCCAGCTCCCTCAGTCCGTCGCAGATCTTCTCAAACACCAGGGGATTGATGGGTACGGTGTTGTTTCCTCCTTTGATCATGTTCAACCTCTCCATCATCATATTATAAATCCCCGTGAGCAGCAGGTCTGCCACGAGTATATCTTTGGAAAAGGAATACCTATACGTCCTGTTGGTTATCCCGTAAGCTGCCGAAAAGTAATAGATCTTCTTTTCCACAGAAGGCTCCTGGCGGATCATATTCTCAACCCGCCTCAACTCTTCCGCCAGCTCCTTCCTGAAGAATTCTTCACGCTGCGGCATGGCTTCCACCATTGCAGCTATCGGCTATTATGCCATTTGATGTTTCCCTGCAGTAATCCCGATCCTTTTCCTTACATAGATGCAGCCACCCTTCTCGGCAGGTCTCGCCTGACAGACCGACAATATATCCGGGATTCGTCCCTCTGGCAGAGGCAATATCTGCCTCGCGGGGACCATCCATCATTGTCGATGTTTTCCCCTGGCACTTATCCCCAACCATCTCATCTATGATAGCATTATCCATGTCTTCAAAGGCCTTTACAATCCCCGACTCGAAGTTTAATGCGTAGTAATTCGCACCGCCGTATTTTCCTGTTATCCTTAATACATTCCACTGCAATAATTTCTTCACCACTCGCATCATTGTCTGGCGCGAGATGAATGTTTCCCGAGCCAATTCACTGATGTTAAACTTGAGATCTCTTACCGGAAGCATGAACTGTATGGTCCTCAGTTCGCTGCTATCACCCAGTAATCCCTCAAAAGGTTCAACCATAAATATCAGCCTTAGTTGAACCTAAGCCTCATCGTATTTATCTGTTTTGACTACCATGTTAAATCAATTTAACACGACCTATCGGGACCCAGGAACATTATACTCATGGGCATGGAGGGCAAACCTGGCCGATCTGATGTCGATGATGTAGTATTTGATATCCTTCTTCCTCTTCTGGGCCGCATACCCTTTCTTGGCCAGAGACTTAGCGACGTCATTGGGATCTTTGCCGTATTCCCTTTGAAATGCGGCAGAGATCTGTTTGAGATTATAGCTCGCTTTATCATTGAAGCAATGATGACGGTAGAGTGCATAAAGGACGGTCAACTCATCCTTGCCTAATCCGCATGTCATCTTTTTAGCCTCAGAGGAAGGATTAGCCCATAGAAGAAATATCTTTGGGTGTGCCCTTCGCGCCAGTTCAAATAGTAGCAGTATTATTTTTTTGAGCAATTTTGCCGAGTTGAGGATATATCCCAATATCTCCACCGGACGCCAGAGGCAATTGCCAAGTCTTTTATCCTGCCCACACCCATATCTCGCCATGCTATACCTCGGCGAGTATTACGAAGCAGCGGCAAAAGAGATCAAGGACTATCTCAACGATGCCGGCATCAAAGTGGAGGCCAGGCCCTGCCTGTCTTTCCAGGAGGAGATCACTTTTTCAGTCAAAGACAGATTCAGCGTCCTATCAGGCTACCTGGAGGAAAGCGACCGGGAGGAATACCGAAAGGGCATAGAAACCATGAAGAAGGTCTTTGCCCAGGCAGCCACAGAAGAAGATCTCTTTGACCGGTTCTTAAAAGAGCTGCACCCATCCATTATGGAGAAGAGAGACCGGATCCTGGCGCTTTCCAAAGATGCAGAGAGCTTGACGGACGAGGAGAAAGCGGCCCTGAATTTCAGCGAAGAGGAATGGGCCGAATGCGCCGAGAGCATCTCCCAGGCCACCACCCTGGCCATCATGATCGTCAACGTCAACAGCATTAAGATCGGCGAGCCTCTTGATGATAGGCTGGACGATCCCATCATGCACCTGGTCGTGGACCCGGATGACTACGATGAGCCCCCGAAAAATATGCGCCGCCGGGCAGACTATTCCCTGGAAAAGTCGGTGACGCTCTATGTGGATGAGTATTCCACAGTCAATTACGACCGCATGACCGACGAATTCTGGCAGGAATGGGGCCAGGAGGCCGAATGCATCGAGGCACTCGGATTGCTCATGAGCAGGATCACCCAGCCGCCGGAGGGCAGGAAGATGGATTTCAGCGATTTTCAGGGCAAGTGCTCCTACTACTTCAATGATGATACGGACACCCTGCGTGTTTCCGCGGAAGAGGTGGCCGAGGATCTGGCCAGGGTCCTGGAGAAATACGACATTTTAAAGCGCAAGGGCGATCGCGTCAAGTGGAAGGGAAGGGACTGAGCCGATGAGGATTTATATACGGTTTATATGCTGCTTATAAATCTTAAATACTCATGTATATATACCCCCTGTTTATAAAGGGTGATCTGGAGATACTTGAGTATGGAGTCCACAATAAATATCGAGAACGTGGTGGCATCCACCAAGCTCGCGGAGGAGTTCGACCTCCACAAGATCGAATCCGAGCTCGAGGGCGCTGAGTACAACAAAGAGAAGTTTCCCGGGCTCGTCTACAGGGTCAAAGCCCCCAAAGCGGCATTTCTCATCTTCACCTCCGGAAAGGTGGTATGCACCGGGGCCAAGAATGTGGAAGACGTTCGCACGGTCATCACCAACATGGCCAAGACCCTCAAGTCCATCGGATTCGAGAACATAGATCTGGAGCCAGAGATCCACGTTCAGAACATTGTGGCCTCCGCAGATCTGAAGACCGACCTCAACTTAAACGCCATCGCCCTCGGCCTGGGCCTGGAGAATATCGAGTACGAGCCGGAGCAGTTCCCCGGCCTGGTCTACAGAATCAAGCAGCCCAAGGTGGTTGTGCTCATATTCAGCTCCGGAAAACTGGTGGTCACCGGCGGCAAGACCCCGGAGGAGTGCGAGGAGGGCGTGCACATCGTCCGGATGCAGCTTGAGAACATGGGGCTTCTCTAAAAAAAAAAATCGAAATCCTGCATCATTTTTTGGATTTCCGCACTATTTATATGGTCATTCTCAGTTAGTTGTGTTGTTAGCTCCCTGTGCGTGCTTCTCTGACCACGGTGTAGTACGAAAAGGACATCTCTGTGAGTTCTTTGTGCGCTTTGTGTTCTTTGTGGTTATTAGTAGTACGCGAATTGTTAATCAAGAACCTAAGAACTTCACCACAAAGATCACAAAGATCACAAAGGACGCACAAAGAGCGAAAAGCTAATTTTCACGCACATGGGTGACGCAAAGTCATTATCGTTTCTCCGTTGGTGAAACGTCGTTTGTCACAAAAATTAATACAAGATTAAAATATATAAATCATCGACAAAAAAATATTTAAAGCATGAGAGCCAACAAAGCATAACGAAAGATAATGAAGGTGGGGTGATGTCAGATTCCATTCAAGCAAAGGGGATTAATTCCTTTCTGGACGGCCTTCTCAAGAGCAAATACTCCGACCTGATCATCCTTTCGGCGGTGATGCTGGCCTTTCTTATGTTGATAATAATATCTGCCGCATTCACATAAAAGATAAATAATGATGGCTCGCCCGGTGAACTGCCCGGACGGAGCGTCGAGCTTCAGAATTACAATTTATGAAAATGATCTTTTAGCCGCCCCTTTATCTCCCCCAGGCTCAGGCTCTCCTGAGCCCCGCCCGACATGTCGCGCAGGGTGAGCCTTCCGGCATCCAGCTCGTCCTTGCCCACGATAACCGCAAACCGTGCCCCGGCACCCGCCGCCGCCTTGAGCTGTGCTCCCAGGCCCCGGCCCATGACATCCAGAATCACGGGCATGTCCTCCCTCAGCTCGGCGACGATTTTGGCCGCCTGTAGCTTCACGTCCGGCGTATAGGCCAGATAAACCGGCACCTGCCGCTCGCCCTCCAGGGACACAATCTCCATGATGCGATCAAATCCCAGGCCAAATCCGGTCGATGACGTCTCCTTGCCGCCGAATAGGCCGGCCAGCTCGTATGTCCCGCCCCCGCAGATCTGCCTCTGCGCTCCCAGGCCCTCGGCGTAGATCTCAAAGACGGTGCCGGAGTAGTACTCCAATCCGCGCACGATCTCAAAGTCGATGGTAAAGTCCACCCCGTAAGCCTCCAGCAGATCGACCGTCTCTTCAAACTCCGGCAGATTCAGCTCCGCGCCCACCTGCCGGCCCTTCCTGGCCGAGTCGCGCCCGGCTGCCTGCACGGTCTGCGCTGCCTGTGAGGTCTGTGAGATCTGCGTGGCCTGGGAAGCCTGTGCACCTTGTGCGGTTTGTGCCGGGCTTTCCGCCTGTGCTGCTGCTTTTCCTCCAGCCGGCTCGCCGGCGACGCCGCTCTGCTCTCCCTCCAGATCCCGGACGATCTCCGCCGCCCGGTCCAGAGCCTTCCTGCCCTTGAGGTCGATCAGCTCCAGGAGCCCCAGGTGGTCGCTGCCGATCTCCTCCAGCAGCCCGGCGAGATTGGACCTCTCTTTTTTGTCGATCATCCTCATGATGGCCGGCCTGTGCTGGGCATCGATCCTGGCCAGCAGAGAGCGAATGAGCCCCAGATAGCCGACATGAATCTCGCCGCGAACGCCCACGCTCCGCAGCATCCTATCGGCGAGGGCTATGGCCTCCGCTTCGGAATCGGGACGGGAGCCGCCGATCAGCTCGCAGCCGAGCTGCCAGAACTCCCGGAATCGCCCCTTCTGAGGCCTTTCGTAGCGGAAGCAGTTGCCGAAGTACCACAGCCTCTGCGGCTTGGCCGAGTTCTGCAGCTCAGAGACGTACATGCGCATCACCGGAGCCGTCAGCTCCGGGCGCAGTGCCAGGTCGCGCCCGCCTTTGTCTTTGAAGCTGTAGATCTCCTCGATTACGGAATCGCCTGATTTTTTGGTGAAAAGCTCCAGATGCTCAAATGTGGGTGTGGCCACCTCCCGGTATCCCCACCTCTCCAAAACGTCCTGCATGGCCTTCCTGGTCCGGCCCCTCTTCTCCGTCTCCTCAGGAAGAAAATCCCTTGTGCCCCTCGGCCTCTGAATAATCATATCGCCGGATGGAAGGAAATAAATGCCCTTATACTTTTTGATGACGAAAAATATGGAATATGGATTTGAATCAATCATCACTTCAGCTTGGCTTCAACCTCGGGCGGTACGATGATCATCTGCACCGGCTTGATGATGATGTTGGACGTAGCCACGGCGCTTCCACCCTCCACGGTGTTAACGGCGCTGACAGTGATGCCCTGAACATCGATGTTCAGGTTGTTGCTGAAAATGTCCCTATCGTCCTTTTTGTCACCTCTCTCGCGACTGCTGCCTAGCTCCCCCATCTCGCCCTGCCCGGAGAGCTGGTCCATTTCTCCCGGCTGCTTGCTGCCAAGAGCCCGGTCCACAACGGCCTCCACATCACACATCTGCGGATCGCCCGGCCAGATCTTCTCTGCCTGCTCCGGTCGGCCTGTTACGCTCACGTCCAGGGAATTGACGAACTGGCCGGCACGGGAGTCTTCTCCATTTTGCTCTATTTCGCAGGTGATATCCCTCTCGCCGATGGCGTTAAACGCCTTCAGATCGGTGACTGTGGCGGAAGTAGTGTTGCCCTCCAGATTGATCTCCTCCCGGCTGGGCGGGCGGGCAGGCATGAGATCGGCTGCCGAGTGCTCCCAACTGTCGACACGCCAGCTTGATGCCGACTCCCGAAGCTTCGCATCCAGGTCCGGCAGGCTTGCGCTCGCCGGCTGTGCAGTGCATCCCGCCGGCGCGAGAAACTGGCAAATCAGGAAGACAAGACAGATTAGCCGGATAAAATTAGCTGCCGCCGGCCAGTAGCCGGCGGGCTTTAGCATTTTGCTCATCATTTCCATCCACCGGGCTGTAGGCCCGGAGCTACTGCTGGTTGGTCACGATCTCCACATTGTTTTGTGCCAGAGTGGAGGCAGTATTCCTCGAGAAGGGGAAGGCTCCCTGAAGGGACAGGCCGAGTGCCATTGCATTCCTGTTTCCCACATCGATCTGCTCCACATTGTACTGGACGCAGCAGTCCTTGCAGGGATTGGCCGCGTCGCCAGTCTGACAGCAGGCACATTCTCCAACGTCCTGGTTCTTCTTGATCTTCAGATTGTTCTGGGCAGTGACTGCGGCCAGGTTGGAGCTGAAGCCTCCGGCAAACTGAGCTGTGCCGCCGATGGCCAGGGCCCTGTCATTTCCCACTTTGATCGAATCAAAGTTGATGTCGGTGCCCTGAGGGAACTTGAAGGCATTGTTTCCCGTCTCAAATATCCCCGTTCCCAGGATATCCACTCCGCCGCTTCCAATCATCCCACTCTGTGCCATGGCCGGAACTGCAAACGCAGCCATGGCCATAGCCAGAACAAAGAATATTGCTACTTTTTCGATGGTCTCACCCCATAACTTCATTTGAACTACAAATAACTAAGTATCAATTATATATATACGTTTTGGTGTTTTTTAGATAGAAAATTTAGATTTATAGTAATATTTTCTATATGGCATTTTCCACACAATATGCGCCGAGCTGAAATGCGTGATCCATAA
>DAOPZB010000056.1:0-9476 GCA_035353195.1 Methanothrix sp.
TGCCGGTCATGTTGAGGACCTGGATCTGGCTCATGTCCTTGATTATGATCTGCATGTTTGGATCCCCTGGATTTTTTACTATAGTCACATTAGCCTGGGGCTCCAGCAGTTCGGGGACGTTGTAGGAGACCACCAGTGCCAGGAGGAGAGCCACGGCGAAGACCATGGCCGTATCGAAGAGATTGGCGACACCGCTCATGGGATCGTCGTCATCCGGGTCGTTCAATAGCCCCAGCCTATGCCGTCTCATTCATCCGTCTCCTGATCAGCTCCACGGCGTACTCCAGGTCGCTGAGGTCCTGCCGGTACCACCTGCTCCGGACCACCATCGCCCCGTAGCAAATGCCCCCTACCACCAGCCCGATGACTGTGGTGGCAAAAGCTATTACCAGGTTGTCTGCCAGCGATTTTATGTCCCCCTGAGACAGCCCGATGAGGGCGGGTCCCATGGGAATCAAAGTTCCCATCAGCCCCAATATCGGACCGGCCTTAACTCCAATCCTGAGGGGCTCGAGTGCCTTGGCCATGGACAGCTCGATGTCCTGGAGGATCTTCTCGAATTTGAGGTCGAACAGCCCCGTCTCCAGAGATCCGCCGATCTGCTCCAGGGCTCTGGAGAGCTGCCGTGGGCACCTGTATCCTTGAAGGGCATCTGCCGCCTCTTTTGGCCTGCCCTCTCTGTACAGCGCGGCGGCATTCAGGCTGAGACCTTCCAGCTCATCGAGAGACCTGTGCCTTGAAGTACATTCGTTTATCAGAGACCCGAGCAGTGCCAGCGACCAGGCAAAAAGGAGGAGAAGGGCCAGGATATCCGGGTAGAGGAATGCGGTTGAGAAGATATAGAGCAACTCTACGCAGGTCTCGTAAAGAATCAGAAGGAGACCCCCCATCTTCTGCCCAGGAAGCCCATGGCCATCAAGGACATTATCAACAGATAGGACGGGACAATCTCGCCCAGAGGGGCGCCGGCGGCAAGAAATGAGATCTTCTGGCTGTCAAGATATGCCGGGATGAGTAGAATGGAGAGGATGTAGAACAGGCCGAGAAAGATCATGGCATTTCCCAGAGATGAGGGGCTAGTCTTCATCCGTCCCAGTGCGGTGGAGAAGGCAGCTATGCTCAAGAAGAAGAGAACGCCTACCAGGGCACCGGTCTTCCATGGGTCTACATCCATCAAGCCAGCCAGAAAGCTGCATGAGATGAAGCTGGCTGCCAGACAGGCCGGGCAGGGCATGGAGAGGATCCAAAAGGTCTTCCTGGATATGTCGTGGTGATGGTGATTCCATTTTTTGGCAGTCGTCACCCCCAGGGCTATCAGGAGCAGGGCAACCATAAGATGAATCGCCATTCCGGCATTCAAGGCGGTCGATAGCATGCTCTCCGGCAGCAGTTCTATGGCCGCGCCCATGAAGACGGAAATAATCACGTATCCCGTGGCTATGGACAGCATCTCCCGGCGGGTCAGGCTGGCCAGGCCGCAGCCCATGCTGACCTTGAGCGCGAAGATCAAAATCCCGATCAGTACACCGGAGATAGAAAACCAGGTCAGATCCAATTAAGACACCTACTAAACTTAATTGGTGCAAACACAAGCTCATTGGATTTAACTCTTACGCAAGCTATTCGATATAAAGACAATTTAATTTGTTTTATCTCTTAAGATTGAAAATAAAGACTGAAACATAAACTAATTGCGTCTTAATCTACGTAATAACCTTTAAAAAGGTTGATACTGATATTAATCCTTCTATTTCACCTGCAAATTGATTTTATGTTGACCGTAACACTCATATGTGCTTAATTCAAATAAACATAATTTGATATATAGCAAACTAAATTGATTTAAGGTGATGTGATGCGGTCTAAACAAATTGCAGGACGGGGGCCAATGCTGCTCCTAATGCTATTTCTGGTTAGCCTGGCCGGACTGGCAGGTGCCGACTATGACACATTTAAAGGCGACAACCAGAGAACCGGCAACCTGAGCGGTACAGGTCCCCAGCAGCCCAATCTCCTCTGGAGCGCGAGCCCGACCGGCCATGGCTATATCGGTGCAGCCGCAGCCGTATCCGGGGAGCGGGTATTCTTCTCCAACTGGCCGGATATGACATTCAAAGGGGATCTGGGTCTCGCCGGTCTGAACCGGGCTGACGGAAAGCTGCTCTGGCTCAACCCTCTGGGTGGAAAGGGCGGAGCATCCAATCCGACCCTGGAGGATGGAAGGATCTTCATAGGCTCGCTGACCGGCGACATCTTCTGTGTAGATGCCGGGACGGGAGAGACCGTTTGGAATAGAACCATCGAGCCAGACCCCCAGTGGTGGGGAGTGGCCTCATCGCCCCTCATCCAGAATGGCTTGATCTACATCATGAGCTTCTCCAATGGGACCCTTCACGCCCTGAGCCTGGATGGCGAAGAGAAATGGATTCTGTCCACCGGTGGAGTCAGCCCCTACCTCTCACCAGCCGCATCGACAGGCCGGCTCTATCTTCCGGGTGGCGATCCCGCCCTCTACTGCCTGGATGCGGCAAAGGGTGAGGTCCTCTGGAAGAAGGATCTGCCCTCCCAGATCACCGCCACGCCCACGCTGGGAGATGAGGAAGTATTCATTGCGACCAGAGACTCCATTCTGGCACTCGATGCTGAGAATGGAGATCAGCTATGGAGTGCCGGAATCAACGGGTCGATATCCTCTCCCGCCCTGTCTTTTGGCCGCCTCTACGTGGGATCGGATGACAAGCCCAAAGGCCACATCAGCTGTTTTGATGCTGCAAACGGCTCCCTGATCTGGAGAGCCGAGGCCAACGGTCCGGTCAAGTCCTCACCGCTGGTGTTGGACGGGCTGATCTATTTCGGGACAAGCTGCGATGAAGGTGCCGTCTATGCCCTGCATGCCGGCAATGGATCGGTGGCCTGGTCCTATCCCGTGGGTGCCTTTATCATGTCCACGGCCTCTGCCTCGGACGGCGTGGTTTACATAGGAGCCGATGACGGGCGGCTGTACGCCTTCGGCTCGCAGCCCAGGGGCCTGCTATGGAATGGGGAGGTCCTGCTCGACGAGCAGAGCCTCAATCTGACCGCAAGCAGCGGCAAGGTCTATCAGGTCAACGCCAGCTCTGCTCTGGGGGCTCTGGCCCTGGCCTGTCAGCAGGGCAACTTCAGCTTCATCTTAAACGACTCCCTCTACAGCCTCTTCGGCCTGCAGATCGAGTCCCTGGGAGAATACAGCGCGACGGGGGATCAATCCTGGCGCTTCTGGATAAACTATCCCCAGGAGGCCATGCCTGCCCTAGGGCCGGATATTGCCAATCTGCGAGACGGGGATAGAGCTGTATTTTATTTCGGAGACAGACGGGCGAAGCCCGAGGATTCGCCCCGTCTGGAGATCACAGGCCGGGTCCTCTCAAAGAGGCCCGAGGCACTTTTTTTGACCGTCGGCAACCGTCCACAGATAAAGCAGGCCACATTAGATTCTGTCCTCAATGTGACCCTATCATCATTTCAGAACTCTTCCAATTTCTCATCATACGATCTCATATTCCTAGAGATGATCGGATCAGATGCCGCTTCCCGGCTGCAGGCACCGCTACAGCAGGCCGGGGCAAAGGGGATTCCAATAATAATAATAAACTCCCAGGGCTACGAGAGCCTGGGAAATATTAACCTCACAGATCATCCCTTCATCGAGAAGTACTGGGACTATGGCCAGGTAGAGAACATGAGGCGTCTATTCTCATACCTGGCAGCCAATTTCTGCGGCCTGAATATCGAAGTAGAGGAGCCGCTGCCAACTCCCAAGGAATACATCTATCATCCCGACTATCCCGATCTCTTCGAGAACCTCTCATCCTATCTGACATGGTACGGCAATAAAACAGGACATAAATTCAATGTCTCTGCTCCTACCGTCGGAATCATCAGCTATTATCAGGATCTGGACCAGGCAGACAGATCAGCCCTCATATACGCCCTGGAGGAGAACGGGGCCAATGTCATCGACCTGGGCTTCTCCGCCACATCCTCTTTGAAGAAGTTTTTCATGTCCAACAATTCATCAATTGTAGATGCCGTCATTCTCACCAAGTCCTTCCGGCTCAGCTACGGCGATCCCGATCAGGGCATAGCTGATCTTCTGGAGCTGAATGTGCCTGTGCTCCGGGGCATGAGGCTGTACTATCAGACCCCGGAGGAGTGGAACAATTCTACGGGAATGAATCCCCTGGAGATCTATTTCCAGATAGCCCAGCCGGAGATGGACGGAGTCGTCGAGCCCATAGTCATGTCGGGCAGAAACGAATCCGGCTATCAGCCCATAGAGGAACAGATGGACTGGCTGGCGGATAGGGCGGTGAAATGGGCCGATTTGGGCCGCATCAATAACTCGGAGAAGAAGGTCGCTATCATCTACTACAACCACGGAGGCGGCAAGGACAACATCGAGGGCTGCTACCTTAATGTGCCCAGAAGCCTGCAGAAAATCCTGTATGGTATGAAGGCCGCCGGCTACCATGTGAACAGGACTGTTCCTGAGGAAAAGGCCCTGGTCGATCTGCTCGCTCATCAGGGGACCAATGTGGGCTCCTGGGCTCCGGGAGAGCTGCTGGCCATGGTGGATGCCGGCAACGCCACTCTCCTGCCGGCGGAGGTCTACGAGCAGTGGTTTAAGACGCTGCCGCAGGACAGGCAATCGGAGGTGACGGAGATGTGGGGGCCGCCGCCGGGAAAGATCATGGTTTATGAGAACCGGAGCGGAAAATTTCTGGTGATCCCCAAGCTGTCTTTCGGAAATGTCCTGCTCCTGCCCCAGCCGAGCAGGGGCTGGCTGGAGAACAGCACAGTCCTCTATCATGATAAATCGGTGCCTCCCCATCACCAGTACATCGCCTTCTATCTCTGGCTAAAGTATGGGTTTGGAGCAGATGCCGTGGTTCACCTGGGAAAGCACGGCACCCAGGAGTGGCTGCCAGGAAAAGAGTGCGGCATATCCCGCGACGATTGGCCGGCTCTTCTCATCCAGGACCTTCCCGTGGTCTATCCCTACATCGTGGACAATATTGCCGAGGGCACCCAGGCCAAGCGGCGGGGCGATGCGGTGATGATCACCCATCTCACGCCGCCCATCGTCGCCTCCGGCCTCTATGGAAACCTGACCAATCTGGCAGAGACGGTCTATCAGTACAAGAGCGTGGACAATGCCAGCGTCAAGGAGGTCTACAGAAGAGAGATCATCAATGTCAGTCTGGAGATGCACCTGGACGAGGACCTTGAGGTGGACCTGCTGAATATCTCTTCCAACGAGACCGACTTCAATCGCTTCGCCGACGACCTGGAGGCGTATCTTTACGGTCTGAAGAGCCAGTATATGCCTTATGGTCTGCATGTCTTCGGCCAGCCTCCAGTGGGCGAGCCTCTGACCGGCCTGGTCATGTCAATGCTGGGCGACGATTTCAAGAGAGAGGTCGCTGGCATAATCTCCTATGATGATTATCCCAATCCAGCCCGCCTGGACAGGGACAATGAGCTGAAAAACTGCACCGACAAGCTTCTTTTTGAGGTCATAACCAACGGTACCGGCTGCGAGGCCGCCCAGAAGGAGATCTTTGGAAATGTCTCCTCCAATCTCACCGGTCTTCTCAACCTATCTCTGGAGTACGGGCAGGCAATTGCCGCCTGTTCTGCCGAGGTGCCGGGCCTGGCCGCCGCTCTGAACTCCAGCTACACTCCGCCCTCTCCGGCCGATGATCCCATCCGCGATCCTGCCGTCCTTCCTACAGGCAGGAACTTCCGCTCTGTGGACCCAAGGCGCGTTCCCACCAGCGCCGCCTGGGCTGTGGGCAGCAGCCTGGCGGAGAAGCTGATCGACGAATATCGGCTGGATCATAACGGCACATATCCCAGGAAGATGGCACTGGTGCTCTGGGCCTGGGCCATGACCGACCACGGGGTGGTGGAGTCGGAGATCCTCCGCCTGGTGGGGGCGGAGCCTGTCTACGACGCCTACGGCGGCGTCACCGATGTGCGGCTCATTCCCCTCTCCGAGATGGGCCGCCCCAGGATCGATGTGGTGGTCATCCCCTCCGGCCTGCACCGGGATCTATTCCCCGAAAAGCTGCAGCTCATAGACAGAGCCATTCGGCTCGCCGCCAACGACACCAGCCCGGAGTATCCCAACTATGTACGGGAGAACTCGGAGGAGATCTATCTGGAGCTGATGGCCGGCGGAAACATCAGTGAGCAGCAGGCTGCCATACTCTCCGCCTCCCGCATATTCCTGGAGGAGGCCGGGACATACGGCCCCAACCTTGACAGCCCCATATCGGCCAGCGACACATGGGAGAACGACACCAAGATCGGCAACCTCTTCATGGACAGGATGTCCTACATCTACGGCGACGGCATCTGGAGCAGCAGGCTGTCCTCCGGAGAGGATCTCTCCGGTCTGCAAAGGGATCTCTTAAAGGACAATCTGGCGGAGGTAGAGGCAGCGGCCCAGCACACCAACTCCAATCTCTACGGATTCATAGACAACGATGACGTCTACCAGTACCTGGGAGGCATCAGCCTGGCAGTGAGGACTGTCGCCGGAAAGGCACCAGACCTTTATGTAACCGATGCGGTGGACCCTGAGAAGAGCGAGGTCTCATCCCTGCACCACTATTTCTCCAGAGAGCTGCGCTCTCGCTACTACAATCCCCAGTGGATACAGGGGATGATGGAGCAGGGCTACTCCGGAGCCAGGGAGATGGACAAGTTCGCAGAGTATCTCTGGGGATGGGAGGCGACGGTTCCTGATCTGGTCAGCGAGAAGACCTGGAATGAGGTGAAGGAGATTTACGTCGATGACAAGTACCATATGGGCCTCAAGGAGTTCTTCGATGAGAACAACCCCTGGGCCACTCAGGCTCTGACCGGGCGGCTGCTGGAGACGGCCAGGAAGGACCGCTGGCATCCATCCCAGGAGGTCTTGCAGGAGATTGTAGAGCGGTATGAGCAGTCGGTGAAAGACTACGGCGTCACCTGCTGCCATCACACCTGCGGAAACCTGGCACTTGAGGAGTACATGCAGGGAGTGCTCCCTGCTCATGATTCCGGCTCCTCCGGCAGTTCAGCCGGCGCATCCGGAAGCTCCCGCCCCAGCTCATCGTCCTCCCGCCAAAAATCTCACTCAAGCGGAGAGTCTGCTGCCCACAACCAGACCATGCCGGCGGGATTTGGCAGCGAGGCCCCCCTCAGGCAGCAGCCATCAGATTCCCCATCCAGCGAGGTTAATGGATTTGTGATGGAGGTGGCGGAGACGAGGGTCTCAGAGCCCTCTTCATCCTCTGCGCCGGTACTGGCGATCGGCCTGGTTCTGGCGGTCCTCTTCACCATCTGGATGGGATTCAGGGGCAGGGGATGATGATGCATTTTTTTCCTGGCTCAGCTTTTTCCATCGGCACATAGAGAATTATTTATAGCCCATGCGAATATGTACTTAATTCTATTTCTCAGCAGGAGCAGTTTAGAGATGGCGCAATCTGGAAAGGGTCTAAAGCCGAGAATTTACGGCAACATGCCTGCCGTATTCTTGAGAAAGGATGGCAAATTCGAGATAAAGCTGCAGATCACGGGAGGCATGCTCACTCCCGAGCAGGTGCAGCGGGCCGGCGAGGTCGCTGCCAGATATGGCTCAGAGGTCCACCTCACTGTGCGCCAGGAGCTGTCCATCATGGGTGTGCCTGAGGAGCACCTGGAAAAGGCCCTGGCTGAGCTGAAGGAGGCGGGCCTTGCACCTGGATCGGCTGGGATGGTATTTCGCAATGTGGTCTCCTGCCTCGGCTCCAAATATTGCTTCAAGGCTGCCGCCGAGACGACCGGACTGGCCAGGGAGATAGGCAGCCGCTTTTCAGGAGAGAAGACGCCGGGTCCACTTAAAATGGGAATAGGAGGCTGTCCCTTTCCCTGCACCAGGCCGCAGTTCAATGAGATCGGTCTGATGGGCAGGGTCAGGCCGGAGATCGACCTGGATAGGTGCACGGGCTGCGGCAAATGCGTTGAGGTGTGCAAGGTGGGAGCCACCAAAATAGTCGACGGGAAGGCGGTCATCGACTACGACAAATGCGTCAGGTGCGGCCGGTGCGTTGCGGTCTGCCCGGAGGCTGCCAAGTATTCGGTGGAGAACGGTTTCATAGTATTCGTGGGCGGCAGGGGAAGCTGGCCGCCCCACGAGGGATGGACTTTATGCGATATGGTGCCCCGCGAAGGTGTCATGCCGCTCATCGAGCGGATCCTGCAGGTCTACAGGGAAGGGGCAAAGCCGGGCATGAGGATGAGGGAGTTCATAAACTCCATAGGCTTTGAGGAGTTTAAAAGAAGGGTCTTGGGCTGAGTCCTTCATCCAAATGAATACTGGTGGATTTCCACATGCCTGAGAAGAAGCCAGCCATACTGGCAGAAGGACTGACCAAACGCTATGGAGATCTCCTCGCTGTGGAGCAGATGCCGTCTTTTCTTCAATGCCAATGGGAAGGGTGCTGGACGTAGGAGCAGGACAGGGGCTGCTCGCTCTAAAGATCGCTGAGAAAAACACCGGCTTGAAGTCATATGGGATAGATATCTCGCAAAAAGCGGTTGACGCCGCCAGGGCAAGCGCCAGCAAGAGCGGGCTGGCCAATGCCCTCCAATTCGATGTGGGCGACGTATGCAGCCTGCCCTATGAGGATGAATTCTTTGACCTGGTAATCAGCACCTTCAGCCTGCACCACTGGCCGGATAAGGCGGCGGGGCTCAACGAGATCCACAGGGTGCTCAAGCCCGGAGGCGAGGCCTGGATTTACGACCACTGCAAAGACCCGTCTCCAGAGGCCAGGCGGCAACTGCGAAGGGATTTCGGCAACCTGCCGGCCTGGTTCGCGCTGGCCCATATGCGCATTGTCTCATCGAGCCTGACTTGGGAAGAGGCCAGGAGCATCCTGGAGGATCCATCATTGAAGTATCAGGAGAAGCGGCTGGAGATGAACGACATCTTTCTTCTATTGAGGCTGAAAAAGACCGGAGCTGTCGCCCGGCAAATGAAGACGCGATAGCATATGAGGTGAACCAAATGACCAGAGTTGGAATAATAAGGTGTCAGCAGACTGAGGACATGTGCCCTGGAACCATGGATTTCAAGGTTGCATCAGGGGGAAAGATGGCCTTTGAGGAGACCGGCCCGGTTAATATTGTGGGATTCGTCTCCTGTGGAGGGTGCCCGGGGAAGAGAGCGGTCAGCCGGGCGGCTCAGATGGTGGAGCGCGGTGCAGAGGCCATAGTCATCGCCTCCTGCATCAGCAGGGGAAATCCCATAGGCTTTCCCTGCCCGCACTACCAGGAGATGAAGGAGAGCATAGCTAAAAAAATTGGGCCCGGCATAAAGATGATTGAGTGGACGCACTAGGCTCTCTTTTTTTTGGCAGCGATGGCCACGAAGGCTCCTCTGCCGTGGCCCTCTTCAAAGG
>DAOPZB010000057.1:0-9346 GCA_035353195.1 Methanothrix sp.
CTGCATAAGCGTCGCTTCAATTGAGTTTGATGGGATGTTTGTAAAGCAAGGATCGGTTCACGGGACCGATGCCAAAGGTAAGTGAAATAAATGGAGAGATACGGAAGCGGAAGCAGAGGCGGCTTCAACAGAGGCCCAAGAGAGATGCACGATGCCACCTGCGCTGAGTGCGGAAAGACATGTCAGGTTCCCTTCAAGCCCGATGGATCCAGGCCGGTTTATTGCAGCGATTGCTACCAGAAGCACAAGCCAGCCAGGGCTCCCAGAAGATATTGATCCTTAACGGGACCTAGGAGCAGGGTTGGCAAAAGCCCTGCCAGATTTATTTTTGCTTTGGTTTATATTACTTCACTATCCCCAGTGCGATCTCCAGAACAACGACGACCAGCGGGATAATGATTATCAGAGTTATATACAAAAGCTCCTGAAAGCCGAAGGGCCATTCGGTCATTTGACCTAATTTCTCCGAAACCAGAAAGATATCCTTCAGATTGGATACGTTCTCGTTGGTCGGAACCTCAAATGACCCGTCCATAGCCGCCCTCAATTGGGAGGAGAATAGCTCGATCTTCTCCTTTTTAGTGGATATCATCATCCTGTGGATGCTGTACTGAGGGAGGATGAAGTAGGCGAAGAGCAGGATGGCGAAGCTGAGAAACCAAAATATCATTTGCACTGATGAGAATTGAGGGGGGACGATGATATGAAAAAAGCCCCATACGACATACACTGCTGCCGCGCAGATGGTGAACTTGGAGTAAAGAGTGCCGATGGCATGATAATCCGAATACAGAGCATTGATGCGTAGAGGCAGCATTCCGATCTTGTGGACGGTCAACGCCGTCATGATCAAGACATAAAGGCCGGCTGCTTCCAGGTAGACTGCGAAATAGTATCCCAGTTTGAACAGCATCATGGATAAGCTGGAATTGAAGGAGACGGCATGATAATCGATGCCTGCAAGATGGACAAAGAGTATGAAGAATGCGGAAAAAAGAATGATTCCCCGGTCGCTGAATATCTCTGCTTCCTGCTTTTTAAATATCTTTTTCAGCTCTTCTCCCGGCAGATCCACCACGGCGGCGACAACCTCCTCGAAGGAACTCATCTTCCTGTGAGCCCAACTGATGATCGTCCCCTCCAGAGCGATTATGAATGAGATCATGGCGATTGCATCCAAATACAGGAGTGACTTCTCAACCAGCTCTAAAATCAGAAATGATGCTGTCAGAAAGGCGGCAGCCAGCAGAGGCCATCCCAGCAGATAGGGGGCGGGAATTAGAGATATGAGGCTCTCAAGATGCGTCTTCTTAAACGGCACATTTGAGTCTGAGATGTTGGGATAATATATATTTTTTCCTGAGAAAGGGGGAGACCTTCCATATATTATTATATAACATATCAAGAATAAATTAGATATTACAGGGCATAGAGAATATCCGCATGGACAGCGCCGCGATTCTTGATTGAAAAATGCAGCAAAAGTAAGGCAGATGAACCTACGAATCTTTGTATTTGAGGTCAGTATCTCCAATAAGAACAAATATTTTGCAAAAAGTTTATATTGTAAAGAATTTAGTATAGCCTGTAGTTCTAAATAAATTATGGGATCGATTGACAAATATAGGAAAGAGAAAAACAGTTCAATCAGTCTTTTAGAACTCAAAGGAGCGTCGAATATGCCTAAAGAATTTTCCAAAATGGATATAAAAAATGTAAAACAATTGAGCCAATTCAAAATAGACTATGGCAAAATCCGGAATTTGGAATACACAGACAAGAATAACATTGCCCCTCAATCCTTCAGCCAGTTTCGTGCCTTTGCCGCTCCGGCGGCCATGCAGACCGCAGAACAGCCCCGCCCCACATTTCCCACGGACCTGCGCTACCTTCAGAGCTACTCCACTCTGCATTTCCCCAAAGGAAAGATGCTGGTCCTGGTCAATAGCAGCGTCTATCCCTCCATCGCCTCTTCCGTCTCCCAGTATGTGATGGACGTCGCCTACGAGGGTTACTTCGCGATGGTATTCACAGTGACCGGCGGCACTCCTGAGGAGATGCGTAGCTTCATCCGATCGAAGATGCCCGTTGTCGGTGCTCTGATGATAGGAAGCCTCCCCGTGGCCTGGTTTGAGATGGCGAACGACTTCCACGGAGCTGCCGAGTTCCCATGCGACCTGTTCTTCATGGACCTGAACGGCACCTGGAACGACCCGGACAAGGACGGAAAGTATAGCGAGCATCCCGCCTCAGTCGAGCCGGAGATATGGATATCCCGCCTCTGGACTCCATCGTCCAGCGGAAACGATGCTGCCCTGCTAAACAATTACTTCGCCCGCAACCACAGGTTCCGCAAGGGGCAGTTCGGATACTGCAACAATGCCCTGGCCTATGTGGACGATGACTGGACTGGTTTTGGCGACTGCGCCCTGGACCTGATGCTGCCGGCGGCCAATGTGGAGGTCATAACCGATCCGGCGACGACCGATGCCGACAGGTATAAAGCGGAGATCAACCAGCACCGCGCCTGGGCCCAGGTCTGCGCCCATTCCTCTCCCGGCGGCCACTCCTTTAAGATTCCAGGAGGCACCGAATGGGTGCCCAATACCTATCTGCGGGACGTCAATGCTCCCAACGCCTACTTCTACAACCTCTTCGCCTGCAGCAACGCCCTATTCACCCAGCCGGATTACATGGCGGGCTGGTACATATTCGACAAGCCGGGAGCCTCGGTATGCAACGGCCTGGCAGCAGTGGGCAGCACCAAATCGGGATCGATGCAGTACTTCGAGAACTTTTACGGACCCATGGGCTCAGGCAGCACCATAGGTGAGGCATACCTGCGTTGGTGGATGGCTCTGGGCAACTCTCACGACCTGGTAGAGCGGCAGTGGTATTACGGCATGGTGCTCCTCGGAGATCCGACTCTCAACTGGTGGAGCGGAGCCGTTCCGACGCTCTGCGATCCACTCAACGGAGATACATTCGACCACTTCCCCCGGAGGACAAGCTTCCACTGGAATCCCATCAACCTGAAGGGCGTTGCCGTCACCTACAATATCGAGATCGATGCCTTCAGTGCCATTTCACCTGGCAAGTGGGCGGCGGAGGCGGGCAAGACCATGTTCGTATCCGGAGCCCTCAGCGACAACAATTACGAGCAGCTCTTTGTGGGAAAACAGATGGGAAGATGGCGGGTGCGGGCAAATGCCGGAGGACGGGTCTGCCCCTGGAGCGACTGGAGCTACTTCAACTATACGATCTGAGCCGGGATTGGTCGCACTAAATAGAAATGATATGAAGCATAAATGCACAGTTATGGGGCTGGCGAAGAGAACCGGCAGCCTCATGACCATATTTGTTCCCATTGTCAGCCCATTGATGGTCCCATTGCCGGTGATGTGATGAAATCCAGCCCATCTCAATCAAAGGATGCAGCCCTGGGAGTGCAGTCTATCTTCGGGGAGTATTGCTATATCGAAAATCCCTGCACCACCCGGCCCTGTCTGCCGGGAATGGTATATGCCGTGCGGGCGGATGGCAGCTACTACTATCTTTCCGTGCAGGGGCATTTCGTTTCTGAAAGCCTATCCTGGAAGGGACATAATCCTCAGATCGGCGACCAGGTGACGGCCACAGGATATTTGAGCCGCCATGAGGATATATTCGGAAACGGATATCTCAAAATGGAATTGATATCTCTGCAAACTGTGCAAAAAACATCATGATGGATGGCCGCCATCTCCTATGCGGTGCTCGTAGCCCCGCGCCTCCAGCCGCCTTTTCGCCCCGTCCTGCTCCATCCAGAGACCCTCTTCGACAACCTCGCCCATGACCGTCAGATCGCAGGCCCGCCGGGCGTCTTTCAGACCATCCGGCCGGACGGTGAAAAGCAGCTCGAAGTCTCCTCCGGCGAAAAGGACAGTCTGCACCGCCCTCTCCCGGCCCATCATCCCCTCCAGGCCTTCGGCCAGGGGAATGGCCTCCTCGCGCAGGAGAAAGCCCACTCCTCCGGCCTGGGAGAGGTCGGCCAGGGAGAGGGCCAGGCCGTCGCTGTTGTCCATCATGGCCGTGGCCGCACGGCTCTTGGCCAGAGCCCGCCCCTCCCGGAGGCGCGGCTCGGGCTCGAGAAGCTTTTCTAGGAAGGGGCTTTCCACCAGACCCTGCTTCCAGGCGAGAAGGCCTCCCCCCGCGCCACCCAGCCGACCGGTGGTGCAGAGCAGATCGCCGGGCCGGGCACCTCTTCTCCTCAGCACCAGATCCTTCTCCACATAGCCCAGGGCTGTGCCGGTGATGGTCAGCTCCTCATGGCTGTCGGTGTCTCCCCCCAGGACGGCAGTACCATAGTAAGCCGCGCAATCCCCCAAGCCTGAAAACAGCTCGTCTATGAAGTACGTGTCCGCTCTGGGCGGCAGCCCGGCGGCGATGAGCAGCCCCGCCGGCTCCGCTCCCATGGCGGCAATGTCGCTGAGGTTGACGGCCACCGCCATCCAGCCCATCTGCCAGGGATTCATGATATCCGGAAAGTCGGTCTTCTCATGCAGCATATCCGTGGTGGCCACAAGATATCGATCACCTGCATCTATGGCTGCACAGTCGTCGTTCTCGACGCCCCCCAGAATGGCGGATATGCGCCGGATGATCTCCCTTTCCCCCAGAACTCTTCCCTGTGTCATTGATCTTTTCGCCCCATCCTCCCGGAATTGTTCGTTCTACCTGCCCTCGATCGAAGAGTATAAAGTTTTAGGGCGGGCAATTATTACAATACCATGCTCGATTACAAAAGCCTATTCCACTCTGCTCCCCCTTCGGCCATTCCGGCCTTGCCGGCATTGATAATTCTGGCTGCCGCTCTGCTGGCGGCCTGCTCTCCCCTGGCATATGCCTATGCCTCGGAGGTGCACATCACTGCCGGCGAAGCGACAGTTGAGCCATCAGCTCTGCAGCAAGCAATAAACTCCGCTAAGGACCAGGATACGATCACCCTGGAGAGCGGCCTGTACAACGGCAGCCTCATCATCGGCAAGAGCATATATCTGCGCGGCCTGGACACGGGCTTTGGAAGGCCGGTCCTCTCTCCGGCAACCGGGCGGATCATCCTCGCCGCCCCAGGAGCCATATTGCAGGGCTTTGAGATCGGCCTTCCAGCTCCGGGCGAAGAATGCACTCTGGAGGTGGTCCTGCCGGCCGGCATCTACCTCAACCAATTTTCCGGCAGCGGCACAGTCTGTCCTGAGGATGCCGCATCCTGGAACAGCAGCCAGCCGCTGGCCTACCAGTACGACAGCCGGGTGCTGAGAAGCCGCCTGGGCAATTACTGGTCCGACTACAGCGGCCCGGACGCAGACAACGATGGAATCGGCGATCAGCCCGTGGCCCTGAACGATAAAAATATAGACTATTATCCCTTAATGAAGACTGTGGACAGCTACAGGATCTCCGATGAAGAGGAAACGGATCAGGAGACCATCCAGGCCAAATTAAACCAGCCCTTCACCATCTCCCTGCCCGCCAATCCCACCACCGGATACCAGTGGTTCGTAGACTACGATTATGGGCTGCTCAGAGAGGACAGCTCTCAGTTCGAGAGCGGTGCCGCATCTCTGCCACCGCGGGTGGGCGCAGGCGGAACATCCGTGTTTGTCTTCACGCCCGTCCAGCCGGGCAAGACCACCATC
Organism: Methanothrix sp.; assembly: GCA_035353195.1. Classification (GTDB taxonomy): domain Archaea; phylum Halobacteriota; class Methanosarcinia; order Methanotrichales; family Methanotrichaceae; genus Methanothrix. Next base: position 5,679 of record DAOPZB010000057.1, read on the forward strand.
CGCTTCGTCTATAGGAGATCATGGGAGAACATCGCAGCCGATACCAGAGCCTATCGGGTGGAGATCTCCCCCTGAGAAGGCCTGAGAGGATATTGCCGGACAGGTACTTTAGAAAGGTGTGATCATGGCCGAAATTGGCAGATTGAAAAAGAACGACAGCACAGAGATCGTTGTGCAGAAGACGGAGTTTCGCGGGTCGGTGGGAATCGATATTCGAGAATATGTGACCAGCGACAGATATACAGGCTGGTCCAAAAACGGGATCAGAATTCCCGTGGAAAAGTGGCAGGACTTCAAGGACATCCTGGATAAGGTGAGCAGCTCCGAGAATTCTTAGTCTGCAATCTGAGACAGGCCGATCAGGGATACAGTTGATCTCCGAAAACCACACCCCTCTGCCTGCCAGGAAGTATTTATATAGTGATCCGCCTCAATTGCAGGTCATTACAATCCTTAAGGAGATTTCAATTTGGCAAAATCAGACATCAGTCCATCGGATCCTAAAGACGTGACATCTGACGTCGCGTCCCCCAAACCGGAGGTAAACATCGGCATGGTGGGCCATGTCGATCACGGCAAAACCACCCTGGTCAAATCCCTCTCCGGCGTCTGGACCGATCAGCACAGCGAAGAGGTCAAGAGAGGCATCTCCATCCGCCTGGGATATGCCGATGCCACATTCCGCAAGTGCCCAAGCTGCCCAGCGCCCGATGCTTACACAGTGAAGGAGAAATGCGAACATTGCGGCAGTGAGACCAAGGTCCTGCGCACCGTCTCCTTCGTGGACTCTCCGGGACACGAGACTCTCATGGCCACCATGCTCTGCGGAGCGGCCATCATGGATGGAGCCGTCCTGGTGATATCCGCTAACGAGCCCTGCCCCCAGCCCCAGACCAAAGAGCATCTCATGGCCCTCAATATCACCGGCATAGACAGGATAGTGATAGTGCAAAACAAGATCGACCTCATGTCCCGAGAGCAGGTCATGGAGCACTACCGCCAGATCAAGGAATTTGTGAAGGGCACTGTGGCCGAGAATGCCCCCATTGTGCCCATCTCTGCCCAGCAGAACATCAATGTGGATATGGTCATCGAGGCCATCGAGAACACCATACCGACGCCTGCCAGAAATGTCGACAAACCGGCTCTTCTCAAAGTGGCCCGCTCCTTCGACATCAATCGGCCCGGCGCGACCCCCGACAACCTGAAGGGCGGAGTCATAGGCGGCTCCCTCGGCCAGGGAAAGCTATCCATCGGCGATAAGATCGAGATCTGCCCCGGTCGGCTGGTGGAATACGAGGGCCGAAAGCAGTGGGTCCCCATCCAGACCAAGGTGGTGACGCTGCTCGCCGGAAAGCAGTCCCAGCAAGAGATCACACCCGGAGGCCTGATCGGCGTCGGCACTCTTCTCGACCCCATCATGACCAAGAGCGATGCCCTGGTGGGCCAGGTGGCGGGCGAGCCGGGCAAGCTTCCCCCCGCCAGATCGGCATTTACCATGAACATGCAGTTGCTGGAGAGGGTTGTGGGCGTCACCGATGAGTCCAGCGTCGAGCCCATCCACTCCAGCGAGCCCTTGATGCTCAACGTGGGAACGGCCACAACTGTGGGAGTGGTGAGCAGCGCCAGAGAAGGCGGCATCGTCCAGGTGCAACTGAAAAGGCCGGTCTGTGCCGAAAAGGGAGACCGCGTGGCTGTCAGCCGGCGCATAGGAGCCAGATGGCGGCTGATCGGCGTCGGCACCATAACGGAGTAGCCATAAAGGCGAGAGAGCGGTGCAGGTCATAATGCCACGGGTCGAGTCTGTCCGGGTCATGAGCACAGAGCAGTAGCCCTACATGACGCAGAGCTGCGATCCCGACAGCGTCCAGGTCATATTGGACACCAATGCCCTCATGACAGCCGAGCAGTTCGGAGTGGACATATTCGGAGAGCTATTGCGCCTGGGATATGCAAGATGGCTCGTCCCGGCGAGCGTCATGGGGGAGCTGCGATCTCTATCCCGGAGCGCGGATAAAGGCCGGGACAAGATCGCCGCCCGGGTGGCCCTGGGGCTGGCCGGCCAATGCCGCATTTTGGGAGAAGACAAATTCGATGCCGACCGGGCCATTGAAGAGCTGGCGGAGGAGACGGGCGCAGCGGTCTTTACCAACGATAAGGCTCTGAAGAAAAGATTATTTAGTAAAGGCATCACCGTAATATACCTGCGCCAGGGTCGATATCTAGAGGCGACGAAGAAGGAGTATTGATGTATAAGAAGATGAAGCTTAAGGGTGTGGCCAGGATAGAGCCGGATCATCTGGGCGATCCCCTCGAATCGGCAGTGGACAAGTCCCTGCGCGACAAGTACGAGGCTGTGGTCGACAAGTCGCTCGGAACTATTGTGGCTGTGCTCGGAGCAGATAACATTGGAGAGGGGCATATCCTGGCAGGGGATGGCTCCATTTACTACGAGGTTGACTTTGATGCCCTCGTCTTCAAGCCGGAGATGCAGGAGATCGTGGAGGGCGAGGTGGTGGAGATTGTAAAGTTCGGTGCTTTTCTCTCCATCGGACCCTTCGACGGCCTTCTGCATGTCAGCCAAATAACCAATGAGTATATATCGTATGATGAAAAGAACGCGCGGCTGGTCAGCAAAGAGTCGAACAAGTCACTGGGAGAAGGCGATAAGGTCCGGGCCAGGGTCATTGCCGTAAGCCTCAACGAGAAAGAGCCCCGCGAGAGCAAGATCGGCCTGACCATGAGGCAGACGGGCCTCGGCAAGCTGGAATGGCTGGAGGATGAGACCGCCAAGCAGACCGGTGACGCTAGTGTCGAGGCAGAGGCGAAATGACTGAACAGGTATGCAGAGAATGCCGCAGGTTGGTCGAGGGCCAGGTTTGCCCCACCTGCAATTCCGCCTCTCTCAGCCGCGACTGGAGCGGATATGTGGTGATCATCGACCCCAAAGAGTCGATCATCGCGCAGAAGCTGGAGATCACCCTTCCCGGCAAGTATGCTCTGAAGGTGCGTTAGATTTGCGTCTACTCCTTCTTCCGGACGAGCTGCGCTCTTGCTTGAAAGATCCTCTGGGAAGGCTGTACCGGGGAGATGGCCTGGAGTGTGTGCAGGCTATGAAGGATGCTCTCGCCTCCGCCGTCAAGATAGCGGCCGTGGGGGACATGACCGCCTTCTATCTCCTGAAATCATCCATTGTGCCGGACCTGCTTGTCGTGGACAATAAGACCAAGAGGATGCCGGTTTCAGACGACGTGGTGCGAAAGCTCGATCACGATAGCTATAAAACCGTGCGGGTGGGAAATCCAGCGGCCACACTCACCACGGAGCTGATGGACCGGGTTAAAGAAGCGCTGCAGGGCGATGAACGCATTAAGATCATAGTGGAAGGCGAAGAGGATCTGGCCACGCTTCCTGCCATCCTCTATGCGCCGCTGGACTCCGTGGTGGTCTACGGCCAGCCCAATGAAGGAAGCGTACTGGTTCATGTTACTCCTGAAAGGAAGAGGCATATCGAAGAGTTTATAAAGAAAATGAGCGCGGAGGAATGATGATGGATATACAGATAATTCAGTCAAAGGACAACCCCATTCTGAAGAGAAAGGAGATTGTATTCAAGGTCATTTTCGATGAGTCTACACCATCCCGAAAGAGCGTGGTGGAGAGGCTGG
>DAOPZB010000058.1:0-9326 GCA_035353195.1 Methanothrix sp.
GGTGGATCAATCGATAAATAGTTGCGGATGGCATAGTGAGATGGAAAGTGGCAGAAGAGATGGCGATAGAGATGGCGGTGGAGATGGCCGAAGAGAAAGCTGATGAGAATGCTGATGAAAAGGAGAGGCGCTTTTTGGCGGATCTGATGCTCATCCGCCTGGCCAGGTGGCTGCGGCTGCTGGGGCAGGATGTGGCCCTCCCGGCAGGGCGGAGGGACGAGGACCTCATGCGCCAGGCAGAGCAGGAGGGGAGGACGGTCATCACCAGGGACAAAAGGCTGTGCCTGGCCTGCCGGCGTGCAGGCATGCCTTGCCTGCTCATCCGCTCATCGGACATTTCCTGTCAACTCAAGGAGATGGCGGAGACGGGAGTGCCTCTGCGGCTTGACCCCAGGAGGTGCACAGTGTGCAACGGCCTCTTGGAGGAGGTCGAGCCCCAGCCGGAGCAGAGATGGCAGTGCCGGGAGTGCAGGAAGCTCTACTGGCAGGGCGGGCACTGGAAGGGAATAAAAAAGAGGCTGGAGGAGCTGTACCCGCCGTGAAGCCATCCCTTAAATCAATATAACCAACCGACAAAGTTAATAATTAATAATCATATATATTGGGGCCAAGGGTGAAAACTGATGCCAGACGGAGTACCCCAGCAAGTTCATAGAGAAAGGCAGATGAATTGGGGAATAAAATTGGAAGATCTACTGGCAGTTTTGATTCTATTGATCATGACGCTGGGGATCGCAGCCTATCTTCAATTCATTATCACAAGCGGCCTGAATAATGCGGCATACATCAGCCAATGGCGCATTTTCCCTTGATAGAACTTGCTGGACAAAAAAATGAATTATTGGAGACCTCAGCACGTCAGAGCAGGACATCTGAAGGGAACCTTATCTGCCTGGTGTAGCGCCTCTGGGCCTCCAAACGCACCCCACCCTTTGCCATGGGATCGGCCTGTGCAGGTATGCCGAAGGAGATGCCGGTGAGCGCCTCCACCTGGGCTACAGGCACCTGCCAGGTCTTGTATTCGTCATCGAAGAACTCCATGCTCTCAATATAATTCTTCTGGCTTCGCAGATATGCCGTGGCTCGAAGCTTGCCGTTCTTGTTGACGAAGGCCACGACCTTCCAGAAGTCCGCCGGCAATTGGTACTTCACACGATAAGGCATATCGTCTTCCCGGAAGACGGGGCCGGTGAAGACGGAGATGCGGGCATCGGCATTTTCTGCCGTATTGATGACGAAATTTTCAACCTCCAGCCAGTCATGCTGATTGAGCCGGGAATGCTGGGGCGAGCAGTTGGTGTAGTGGAATGTATCCTCTCCGGCCTGGACGGCAACGTTTCCCCAACACGGATCCAGCCTGCGCACAAGATGTCCCTTGTCAAGCGGATTATTGTTGTATAGCTCAGGCCCGGCCTGGAACTGCTTATCAAGGCGGGGATCAAAATACCATTTATCAGCGTCGCGTTTTACCGGCACCAGTGTCCGTCCATCGATATTCACGGCGGTAAAGAAAGCCAGTTTGCGCTCGGCGTTCATGACGACGGAGAAATGGTGATAGGTCAATTCTTCGCCCCCGTCCCTGAGTCTTGCCACTTTGGACCGGAGGCGTTCCGCCAGCGCGGGAATCGGAAGTTTGTTTTCATTTCCCAGAAACGCCGCATCATAGCCCCTGGCAGAATTGAAATGCTCAATTGCTAGTTCGCTGGCATCCGCGAGGCCTCCCGATGGAGTAGGCGAGACCACGATGCCGATGCCCTGGGAACCGGTCTTCGGGCTTCTCAGCCTGATCAGCGCCTCCTCCGCCATCCGGTCACCGGCTTTGCGCGCCTCCAGATCCTGGAAGATGCGGCTGACCCGCACACCCTCGTTGGCCGCCCAGGCGATGGTGCTGGGATGGTCCACTCCTTCCCGATAGGGCTGGCCGTCCACTCTGAGGATCTTCCCCTTGGCATCCGTCTTGGGCACGCCGCTGTGATGCAATGAGACCACCAGCCACTGGTCGTTGAAGACCGGCGATCCGGATGAACCGGGCTGGGTGTCGGTCAGGTAATGCAGCCAGTCATCGAAGACCTCAATGACCTCATTCTCCCTCAGGCAGCACTGCTTGAGGCCGCCCTCCGGATGCTGAATGATGGAGACATATTCTCCGCGGACAATCTTGCCGGACTCCTCCAGGAGAGGCAGCATACCGAAGTTGGAGAGGGGGGTGCCGTCACCGGCCTTTGCGGCTACTGCTACCAGTGTGTAGTCGAGATCCGGGCTGGTGACAAATAGATCGCCCGGCAGCAGGTCAAATGTCCGGGATGCTTTGCGGCGTGATGATGCATCCTCCTCAAAATCAAACTCCGCAAAGCTTTTCACTGCCAATTCCGGGCGTTCCAGTACGTGATTGTTGGTGAGCAGCAGATTGGGACCTACCAGAAATCCGGTTCCGTATCCTTCCGTTCGGCCATAAGTGTTTATGATCTGGATCCTGCATACAGGTCGCGACGCCAGAAGGCCCAGCTCAAGGTAGTTTATTCCTACGAGGTCGCTTTTGCCCATGATCCTCTCCAAAGCCAGGCCGTCGGAGGGTTCGATAAAGTTCAAGCGCCTTGCCGTCGGCTTTACCTCTTTCCCGGCAGCCGATCTGGCGGCTAGCCGGCCGTAGAACCTTTCAGAGGCCCTGCGCTGCTGTTCGGCTTGCAATGTCTTATTTACCATACGTTAGACACCTCTATTTAAATCTGCAATACTGAAAGACAAAACTTACATTCGACAGTGCCCTCAGTTACCTTGAGTATTTCTATACCCCACCAATACTATTTAAATTTTATACCTTATTGAATTTTTTTTAATAAAAATTCTTAAAAATTTTATTTATGTTTCATAATATCTATATAGTTCCGTCCCAACCGAAAACTGTATATCCTAATGATTAGATAGGTATATTGTCGCAAGATAAGGCTGCAACCGATTAAGCTCCCAAAGGTGCGCCTCGCGTCACAGCGAAGTATTCGGCCAAATTGAGGTCGTCCGGGTCTCAAGCGTCTTATGTGATTGCGGCAAGAATAGAATGTGTGCTGGCGATGGGAGAGCAGGCATTTCATCTCCGATGACGTGCCCCCGTAAGAAGGGCGCTGTGTCAAGATTCCAGTGCTGCCTCGCGTCGCCTGTGTGATGGCACAGGGCGGGATCAAGGCCGCCACTACGGTGGATGGCTCCCAGGAGATGGACGCTCGCGGATCAGCGTTTGACTCGCCTCAAACATCACTTTCTCATTTCTCAACTAATGATAGATTTATATCGACAATATACGTATGAGATTCTGAAATGTCAATGCTGATGGGACTGGCGATAACTGCAGTTGGAGTTGCAGTGATCGGAAAGGTATTGTTGGGGGGCCTTTGGCAATCGACGAAATCCGCCGGAGGCCGCCGTGGGTCCAGAGTAATCGAAATCGATGAATACGAAGTTGTCGACGAGTCGCAGGATCGACCATCATCGGGCCGCACGGTCCGGATCGATGACGGCGATATTTGAGCGGATACGGGATTGGTTCGCTTCTGTTTTTAGATGGGCAATGTGCCGATACATTCTTAGCTTTGGTACACCATAGTAAACCGCATGAGCGCTTCCGATAAGGCGATTCCTATCCCGGCCACAGTCTCGATAGGAGCTAAAATCACCTCCTGGCAGGCCAGGCAAATCAGAGAGTTGATCGATGCAGGAGCATTTATCAACGAATCGGACTTCGTCAGAGATGCTATCCGGCACAGGCTAGCGGAAATAAAGGTTATCAAATGCCGGGATATCGACTACGAAACCGCAAAGAAAGAGGTGGAAGGCTACTTCAAGCATCATGGCGAGGCATTTCCTGACGAAGCTGCTGAGGACCTGGAACTGGACTTCGACCTGGTGATGAAAATCAGCGAAGAGCTCCGGAAAGAGGGGACGCTGGAGGAGGCCTGATGGACTACTATGAAATTGGAGATGCTATACATGGGTCCAAAATCTATGTAGAAGCCAGGAAGATGGTAGGATATAGAATCATTGTAAAGACGGGAAGACATAAAGCCCAGAGTGTAACACTAATTGAAAATGCAAAGGCAGTAATTGTTAAGAAATTGAAATATTCAGCAAAGAAATCAAGCAAAATTCAAGAATAAAGATTCACAAAACTCGAGGCTAATCCGATCTTGGCCTTCTCTCCGCTCCACTCCTCGCATCTCTCTCCGCTCCTCTGCTCGCCCCTAAACTCGCTCCTCCCCTCGCTCCTCTCCCTCCGATCAGGCAGCTCCGCCCTTCTCCTATGAGATCGCCCCGGCCCGCCGCCTTCAATCCCTCCCTCACCAGCTCGTAGTTCTCCGGCTCACGATAGCGCAGCATGGCTCTTTGGATCCTCTTCTCCCGATCTTTGGGAACATGCACCGGCTGGAGGGTGAAGGGGTCCAGGCCAGTGTAGTACATGGCCGTGGAGACGGTCATGGGCGTGGGGGTGAAGTCCTGCACCTGCTCGGTGTACATGTGATGGTCCCTCAGGTATTCGGCCAGCTCCGCCATATCCTGGAGAGTGCAGCCGGGATGGCCGGACATGAGGTAGGGCAGGATGTACTGCTCCTTTCCCGCCGCCCGGCTGGCGGAAGCGAACCTCTCCCGGAAGGAGTCCAGCACCTCCCTGGGGGGCTTGTTCATACACTCCGTCACCATGCGGGAGATGTGCTCCGGAGCGATCTTGAGGTGGCCGGAGACGTGATGGCGACAGAGCTGGTCCAGGTAGAGGGAGCAGCAGGCTTCATCGGCCAGCAGCAGGTCGTGCCTGATCCCTGAGCCTATGAAGACCCGGCGGACTCCCGGAATCCTCAGCAGAGCCCGCAGCAGCCTAACCTGCCGGCTGTGGTCCTTGTCAAGGCTGGGGCAGTCCGCCCGGCAGAGCTTATCGGCGCAGGCCCCCAGACCCGTCCAGCGGGGGCAGGACATGCCGTACATGTTGGCCGTCGGCCCGCCCACGTCCTGAATGATGCCCTTGAAGCCCGGCATCTCCGCCAGCCGCGCCGCCTCTCGCAGGATGGACGCCTCGCTCCTGCTCTGCACAATTCGGCCCTGGTGGTGGGTCAGGGCGCAAAAAGAGCAGGATCCGAAGCATCCCCGGTGGCTGGTGATGGAAAAGCGCACCGGCTCCAGTGCCGGGACGGGCTGGCGATAGGAGGGGTGAGCCTGCCGTGCGTAGTCCAGTTCGTAGACTCTGTCCAGCTCCTCTGTGGAGAGAGGCTTTGCGGGGGGATTTTGCACGATCACCGTCTTGGGGTGGGGCTGGACCACTGCCCGGCCCCGGAAGGGGTCCTGCTCGCCGTAGTGCAGGGCAAAGGCCCTGGCGTACTCCCTTTTATCCCGGCTAACCGCCTCAAAGCCGGGAATAATCAGGCATCCGAACCTGCGGTCCTGCTCCGGGGCGGCCTTCAAGCCATTGGCAAGATCCGCCTGCGCGCTCCCACCTCTCCACAGGGCCACCGGCTCTTTGACAGTTGTGCCGGGCACATCCTGGATCTCGCCTATTCTCTCGCCCTTCTCCAGCCGCAGGGCGAGCTGCCGGATGGGGCGCTCGCCCATGCCGTAGACGATCAGGTCCGCCGGGGCATCGGCCAGGATGGAGCGGCGAACGGAATCCGACCAGTAGTCGTAGTGGGCAAAGCGCCTCAGGCTGGCTTCGATCCCTCCCAGGATGACCGGCACCCCCGGAAAGAGGCTGTGCACCCGGTCGGCGTAGACAATGGCCGCCCGGTCGGGCCGCAGGAGGGCGCCGCCCGGCGAGTAGACATCACTGCTCCGCCTTTTGAGGTTGGGTGTGAAGTTATTGACCATGGAGTCGACGTTACCTGAGGAGACGCCGAAGAAGAGGCGGGGGCGGCCCAAGCGCTGGAAATCCTCCGCCTGCCGCCAGTTTGGCTGGGCGACTATCCCCACGCTGTAGCCGGCATCCCAGAGCACCCGGCCCATGACCGCAGCCGCAAAGCTGGGATGGTCCACGTAGGCGTCTCCGCTGATGAGGACCACGTCGAACTGATCTATGCCCAGCTCTTTTGCCTCGGCCAGGGACATGGGAAGAAATGGGGGCTGATCCATCATTTGCATTCAAAAGGGCGGGCGGAGATAAAGGCTTTCCGAGACGATGGGAAAAACGGCGGACGATCATCTCTGTGGTTTTGTTCAGTAGCAATAGGCTTGATCTTCAGCTACTTACTAGCTAAACCACAGAGGCGCAGAGACACAGAGGACTCACAGAGACGAACGTGTCCATAATCCACAGCGAAGATACAACCACTTTATCTCCAGCATCCTCTCCGCCCGGAAGGCGAGGAGGTCGTGCAATTCACAATTTTCCAGCTCGGCGATGAAATTGCCAGCCTCATCATTGGGCGGGACTCCGCGGCGGCCAGGAAATCGGCGGGCTTGCCGTCGGCGTAAAACTGCTGCCGGACTTGGGCGGTTGCGCTTGTCCGCGGGGGTGGCTTCATGTCTGTATCGAGAATGGCGCAGAGGCATTAAGCGAAAGGGCGAAGGGCAAATATCACTCTATTGACGAAGTATTTGGATGAGTTTTAGGGCCGTTTTCTCCTCCAGCCTTTGTCGCCAGAAGAAATGAAGAAACGTATAAATTATAAAATTACGTGCTCAGGCGTTATTCCCTTGATGATATCCTGAGGCATCCGGAGGATGAGGCATCGATTGGCATAATTTTATGCAAGGGAAAGAAATTTGAGGCCCAAGGATATTCTTCGCAGATGACTATGGCCCGCCCCTTCTCCATCCGCATCTTTTGTCCTGACGGAAATCCAGTAGGCCTGCGTATATTGTCCAAGTCCAACTGGACCGGCTGCGGATTGGTGTGCCCACGATCCATCCTACCTGCGGTAAAAAGCAGGAAGGAGTTCTCCCAGCCAGGAGTTTATGTCCTTGTAGGCCCTCCGGAGGACGGAGAACTGCCCAAGATATACGTTGGAGAAGGTGACCCGGTGGGCCCAAGGTTAGAGAGCCCGGAGGCTGCCCTTCTCCTGGCCGAGGATGACGCCCTAGATTCTGAGCAATGAGCACGGGATTCCTGGGATCCGCGGCCAAGGCTCGCGTGGGGTACCGCCTAGCGCGCAGCAAGCCGGCAGCCGGGAGAGATCCCGGGAGCTTGGACAGGCGGCAGATACCCGGATGCCTTGCAGGCGATAAAGAGGTCCTATTTGGGCGCTGGAGATATTGGACACGCTGGCCTACTTTTTGCCCTAACCCACTTCTTGCAATTATGTATCTGCAGCCTTGTCATTGATTACCTGCAATGCAATCTCGTTTCTGCGAGTGAATGGTGGTGTCCAGGGATCGTTATACTGCATCAATAACGGCTCTCCCTCTGTTGAGATCCCCCGAACTTCCAGCGTCTTGCTCAATAGCTCCAGATTCTTTTCATAATTCCCCCCGGTCATGTAGCCGGAGAATCTTATGGTGGCCAGCTTTCTTGGTTCAATCACCTGGATCTTAACTTTGCTTGATGAAGGCTTGGGAATGCTCTGGATATCGAACCTCTCCGGCATTATAAACGCCATGAATTGACCGGATTCATTATTCATTGTCACAACAGGCGCAGTCATCTCGATCTTTTCCCCACCGGCGGAGTCATTTTCGGACTTTTGCGGTGCTGGCATAACCACTGGTGCCGTCATCTCGATCTTTTCGCCTCTTTGGTTGTCTCCAGAGATGTATCTGAACAATGGGCTAAAGGCATCGTTCTGATTCTCTGCAACTGTGGTGGCCCAGATCTCCTCGGGATAGACCCTGATTTCTACTCCATTCTCTAAGGTTTCCAGAACCTGGTAACTGGCTTCAGGTACCGACATGGAAATATACACCCCATAAAGTGTCCATATGAATAATAGCAAAATAAGGATGAGCCCAACCTGAATCGGCCAAGATAATTTCATGAAAATACCTCGGGTCCCCATAGACGCAACAATGAGATATGGTCAGTTCTTATGATTTATAGCTTTTCAGCCGACCAAAAGAGATTTGATTTCTAATCCAAGAAAATCTGAAAACCAGCGAGGTTCCACACATCCCCGACCTGAAATGTAGGGGTATTCGTGACCCCCCGCACGCCTGATTGTAATCAGAAAAAATCAAGCATTCTTCTCCTTCTCCCCGCTCCACGCCCCGTCCTTTCTCAGCCAGGCATCCATATCCGCAGCCGCGATCTTGCCCGCCCCCATGGCCGAGATCACTGTGGCCCCGCCTGAGGTGATGTCTCCGCCGGCCCACACGCCCTGCATCGTCGTCCGGCAGCGTTCGTCCACCACCAGCGTGCCCCACCTGGTGGTCTTCAGCTCCGGCGTGCTGGAAGCGATGAGCGGATTGGGGACGGTGCCCACGGCGATCACCACCGTGTCCACCTCCACCATGTGCTCCGAGCCCTTCTTGGTCCTGGGGCTCCTCCGCCCGGAGGCGTCCGGCTCGCCCAGCTCCATGTCGACCACTTCCATGCTCCTCACCATGCCCCGGTCGTCTCCCAAAAAGCGGGTGGGGTTGGTCAAAAAGTCGAATATCACGCCCTCCTCCATGGCGTTTTCCACCTCCTCCAGCCGGGCCGGCATCTCCTCGCGGGAGCGGCGGTAGACCACGTGCACCTCGTCTGCCCCCAGACGCAGGGCAGAGCGGGCGGCGTCCATGGCCACATTGCCTCCGCCCACCACGGCCACCCTCTTTCCCTTCTTGATGGGCGTGTCGTACTCCGGGAATTTGTAGGCCTTCATCAGATTGACGCGGGTCAGGTACTCATTGGCCGAATAGACGCCGCTCAGGTTCTCGCCGGGCACACCCAAAAAGCGCGGCGCTCCGGCTCCGATGCCCAGGAACACGGCATCATATCCGCCCTCCAGGAGTTCCCTGAGCTGCACCTGCCGGCCCACCACCGAGTCCAGCTCCAGCTTTGCCCCCAGGCTCTTGACGTATTCGATCTCCCAGCGAACTATGGACTTGGGCAGCCTGAACTCCGGAATGCCGTAGACCAGGACGCCGCCCCCGTCATGCAGCGCCTCGAATATGGTGACGTCATGCCCGAACCTCGCCAGGTCCGCGGCCACCGTGAGGCCGGCTGGACCGGAGCCCACCACGGCAGCCCGCTTTCCTGAGGACAGGGCAACCTCGCATCGGGGGCACTTCTCCTGGCTTCTCTCCCAGTCAGCCACATAGCGCTCCAGCCGACCGATGGCCACAGGCGCTCCCTTCTTGCCCAGAACGCAGCGGTCCTCACACTGCACCTCCTGGGGACAGACCCGGCCGCAGATGCCGGGCAGGCTGTTCTTCCTCTT
>DAOPZB010000059.1:0-9307 GCA_035353195.1 Methanothrix sp.
GACGATTTTAAAAAATAAAAATTTAATTAATTATAAACTAGAACTGAGGCCATTTGGGCATGTTGATATCGTCCATGTACCAGAATGTGTCATACCAGGCATCCACGCCCAGGTGCATTCCATCCCAGGGATTAACCTTTCCCTGGCCTTGGCCTTCGCCCTTATCTTCAAATCCGTCCTCTTCCTGTCGCCTCTCCTCGCGATGATCTCTGCGGCAGTCTTTCTCCTGTGGAGAGCCGATGGTGGTATTGTTCGTCTCACTGCCGATTATCTCCAGATCCACCTTCTCCATACCGGTGGCCATGATATGGGTATTGTCGGCAATGCTGCCCACGATATCAACAACCACAGGTCCGCTTCCTCCCAGAGCCCAGGCCGGGGAGGATGACAGCAGCAAAACTGCCGCCAGTAAGACATAAGCATTCAATCTTTCATGCCCCCAATAAATTCCATAATTAACCAATCTTTTATATATACTTAAAGTAGAAAAATCTTTCGGATCGCAGTGATTTGAAAATGAAATATTTCAAACAAAATATCTAAAATATTTAAAAATAATTTGCCCTTTGAAGGGCTACTTCAGGCCACTTGAGCGGCTAATTGCTCCCCGAGCCAAGCTGCCCCGGCTGGGGCTTTACGAAGGGCCGGTTGTATCTGGTGGGAATGTAAGAGCTCCAGGGATAGCAGAGCGGACGGGTAAAGTCATCCCAGACAGTGTTGTAGCATTTCTTCTCCCCGCAGGCCCCGCATCCATCGCATTTTTTATTTCCAGGCTCCTTCTCCGCTGGCTGTTCATAGCCGATCTGAATATTGGAGGCAGAGCTTCCCACAATGTCCACCCCGATCGATGTGCCCGGCGGCAGCATGATGGTTGTATTGTTGACAGAGCTTCCCAGGACGTCCATGCTCGCGGGCTGCCCGGCCGGCTGTACCCCGAACTGCCCGCTTGACTGTCCGCCGGAAGGCATCGCGCTCATCGTCGCCGAAGCCGGAGAAGCGGCTGATGCCCCTAAAATCAGCATGCATACTAAAACGAATTGTACCCTCATTGCTTTCGCGCCCCCTTTTATTAATTATTTCAATTAAAATGTGCTGGAAGTAGAAAAACCTTTTGTCCAAATCCATTTCCATCCCCGCCGGAGCGCAAACCATAAAATCCCCAGCCGCAAGCGTTGCCTCATGAAACTGATCTACGTGGCCGGGAAGGGCGGTGTGGGAAAAAGCGTCTGCTCCGCAGCCTCCGCCATCTGGACCGCCCGCCAGGAAAAAGAGACTTTAGCATTTTCCATGGACCCGGCCCACTCCCTCTCCGATATCTTCGACACCAACCTGGGAAGCACTCCCAAAAGGATACGCGATCATCTCTACGCCTACGAGCCGGATCTGGCTGAGGAAGCGCACGCCTTCTTCCGCCGCTACAAAAGCGTCCTGTCCGCCCTCTTCGGCCTCTTCGAGGTGGAGGTCAAACCGGAGGACTTCGCCCATATGCCCGGAGTCGCCGAGATGATCTTCATGGACAAGCTCAACGACATCTATGTCGAGGATAAATATGACTTTGTGATCGTGGACTCCGCCCCCACGGCCATGGTCCTGCCCCTCCTGCAACTGCCCTCCGTCACCACCGGCTTCATCACCAGGGTGCTGGGCATGAGAAACAGGTGGATGGGTGTTCTCGACATGCTGGAGCCGGGATTTGGGGAGCGCATCCTCTCCGAGGCCAGAGCCATGCGCAGAAAGTCGGAGACCATGAGAAATGCCCTGCTCGATCCGCAGATCTCCAGCATAACCGCTGTGACCATTCCCGAAAAGGCGGCAGTGGAGGAGACCCGGCGGTTGATTGACACCGTCCAGTCGCATGGAGTCACAGTCTCCAGGATCGTCATCAACCACGTCATCCAGAAATGCGACTGCCGTTTCTGCCGGGAGAAAGCCGCCTCCCAGGCCGGCTACATCAGCGAGATGCAGAACCGCTATCGCGGCAAGAGCATGGTCATACTGCCCGACTACGGTGCCGAGGTGAAGGGAGATGGGCTCCTCCGGGTGGCGCAGGACCTTTGCGGCAACGATTAGGATTGGCGGGAATACAGCAGCAATTTGATATATTTTGGAGTTACAGTATTGACCATGTTCAAAAGAGTTCTCGTTCCCACCGACTTCTCCCCATTCGCCCATAAGATGCTCGAATGTCTGCCGGAAATGCCGGAAGTGGAGGAGATGGTGCTCCTCAATGTGATCGACGTCTCCAATCCCATGAACCTGGAGAAGAAGGGCTGGAGCTATAGCTCCCTCATCGAGGAAGGAGAGGTCAGGCTGGCCGAGCAGGCCGACCGGCTCGTCCATCTGAGTGAGGGCAGAGACAGCAGCCCGACCGTAAGAAAGCTCCTCAAGGTGATAGCCGCGCCCATGAGCGGAGCGGACGGCGTGAACCTGCAATGGCCGGCTTCCCTTGATCCCGGCATGAGGGTCGAAGGAGGCAGCGTGGGCGAGGCCATCATCCGCACTGCCGGGGAAGAGAAGGCCTCCCTGATTTGCATGGGGGCGCAGGGAAAGGGTCTGATGGAGGCTGCACTGCTGGGCAGCGTCTCTACTGAGGTATTGAGAAAGGGCGAGACGGATCTGCTCATCATCCGCCACAGGATACTGGCCGGAGAAAAGGCCGCCCCGCCGGACCTCTGCCGCAACATCTTCTCCAAGGTAATGCTCACCTCTGACTTTTCGGATGCCTCCGGGGCAGCAGTCTCCAGGGCAGAGGAGATGCCCGGCGTAAAAGAGCTGATGCTGGTCAATGTCACCGCAAAAGAGGATGAGTTCGGCCAGGCGGCGGCAAAGCTCAATCTCCTGCGGGAGAGGCTTGCCGCTCCGAGCAAGACGGTGACAGTGCACGTCCTGCAAGGCCGGCCCGCCGAGCAGATCATCTCCCTGGCCGAAAAGGAGAAGCCCTCCATGATTTTAATGGGCTCGCAGGGCAAGAGCTGGAGCCGGCAGATCAGAGTGGGCAGCACCACATTCGACGTCGCCCGGAGGGCAGGCTGTCCGGTGATGGTGGTCCGGCCTTAGGAGATAATAGTCCAATTCGTGCAAGATGTCTTCCTATATAGCTTACAGCAGCAGTGACCAGATCGATCCCTTCGACCCCGCCGACAGCAACCTCTGGCGCAGGGCGGAGTACCTGGGCCGCTACCTCTTCGCCTGCGACTTCCTGCGGCCGCACAGGCCGGAGATTGCGGCAGACATAGCCTGCGGCCTGGGATACGGGTCGGCAGAGCTGTGCAGCGTGGCCGGGCGGGTGCTGGCCGTGGAGGGCAGCGTCCGCCTGATGGAGGCAGCCCGTGGGAGGTTCGACCTGCCGAACCTGCAATTTCTCGAAAAAGACCTGAACGAGGGCGACCTCTCCCCGGAGATAAGCGAGAGCAGCCTGGACGCCCTGGTCAGCTTTGAGACGCTCGAGCACCTGCTAGACCCGGAAAGGGCGGCATCCGACTTCTCCAAGGCCCTGAAACCGGGAGGCTACTTCATCTGCTCGGTGCCGAATGTCCTCTCCGAGTCGGGTGACAGCAGCGGCCTTCCCAGGAACAGATCTCATAAGCAGTGGTTTAATTTCGGCTCCCTCTCCCGGCTGGTGAGCCGGAATGGGATGCGGGTATGCTACAGGCTGGGCCAGTCCTGGTCCAAAGCCCTCTTTAGAAGAGAGCAGCAGCTCTTCAATGCCAAGCGCATCAACCGCCGTCTGGGCAGCGATCCGGCCATGAATAGCCCGGAGATGATTCGTTGGCTGTCCTACGTGGCCGCTTATCCCACAGTCGAGGACGTGGACGGCTCCTATTCTATCATAATCGTAGCTCAAAAAATTTGATGGCATTGCGAGTGGTCGGATATTTTTTCCTCCCATAACTGATCGGATTTTTCTAGATATGGAAACAGATTTAAGGATGAAACGTACGTATTTGAAAGAAGTACTATGGTCAAGAGAGAGCCACATCAGGGGGAAAAAGAGATCCCGCAAAATGGCGATAGATGCGGAGAGCCTGGCCTCGCCCAGGGGAGCGGCTCAGACGGTCAGCGCCCTTCCCCAGGCGAGCTCAGCACTGAGGATCTGAAGCTTATCGGCCAGCTTGCCCCGTTTGCCCTCATCCTGATCGACGCCGACGGCAAATTCCGCTACCTGAACAGCAAATTCACCGAGATCTTCGGCTACGACCTCTCCGATGTCCCCACCGGCCGGGAGTGGTTTAAAAAGGCCTATCCCGATCCGGTCTGCCGCCGGGAGGCGGTCTCCAGGTGGATCGAAGACAGAAAACAGACCGCACCCAGAAAGAGGATTCCCCGCATCTTTCGGGTTCGCTGCAAAGACGGATCGGAGAAGACAGTCAATTTCATCTCCGTGCACCTGGAGGACGGCCAGTCTCTGGTGGGCTGCGAGGACATAACCGAATTGAAGCTGACCCAGGAGGAGCTGGGCAACCTGAGGAGCCGGCTCTCCGATGTCATCGAATTTCTTCCCGATGCCACATTCGCCGTGGACGGGGAGAGGAGAGTGATAGCCTGGAACCGGGCCATGGAGGAGCTGACCGGGACCGACAGAAACGAGGTCCTGGGCAGGGGCGAGCTGATATACAGCCTGCCGATTTACGGAAAGAAAAGGCCCATACTGATCGACCTGGTATTCGAGGATGATCCATTGACGGAAGGCCGGTACGATTACGTGCAGCAGAGCGGCTCGCACATCAACGCCGAAGCGGAGATCGTACTTCCGAGCGGCAGGCAGATCTGCCTCTGGGGGGTGGCCTCGCCCCTGCGGGACGACCAGGGAAATTTGATAGGCGCAATCGAGTCCATCCGGGACATTTCGCCCTGGAAGCATGCCATAAGCGCTCTGGCCAATAGCGAGGAGAGGTTTCATTCCCTGTTCAATAACATGCTGGACGGAGTGGCCCTGCATGAGCTGATCTACCATGATAATGGGCTGGCTATTGACTATAGGATTGTTGACGTAAATCCCCGCTACGAATCCATTTTGGGCATAAAGAGAGAGCAAGCCGTAGGAAAGCTCTCCAGAGAGGTCTACGGCTCAGGACAGCCACCTTTTCTTATTGAATACTCAAATGTGGCCAGGAGCGGTGAGCCCATTCATTTTGAGGCCAATTTCCCGCCGCTCAGCAGGCAATTTGAGATCTCAGTGACGCCCTGGGGCAAAAACGGATTTGCCACCATCTTCCGCGACATCAGCCAGAGAAAGAAAGCGGAGGAGGAGCTGAAGGAGAGCAATTCCCTGCTGGGAGGGGTGCTCGATGCCATCGAGGATATTATAGCCGTGCAATTGCCCGACCACACCATCAAGCAATACAATAAAGCGGGTCTTGATCTGCTGAAGATGTCGGCAGAGGATGTTGCCGGAAGGACCTGCTACAGCCTCATGGGCTGGAGGGAAGAGTGCAGCCCCTGCGCAAGCAGCAGGGCGCTGGCCAGCAAGAGGCCGGAGAGCATCGAGAAGTTCATACCGGAGATCGGCCGCCACTTCGACTGCCGCTCCTATCCCCTGCTGGATGAAAAGGGAGAGGTCAAGCTAATCATTGAGCATATGCGGGACGTCTCATCGGAAAAGACCGCAGCAAAACAGCTTCAGGAGAGCGAAGAGCGCTACCGACTATTGGTGGACACCAGTCCGGACGGCATCTGCCTGCACAGCGACGGAAAGATTGTCTTCATGAATCCCTCCGGAGCCGATATTTTAGGAGCATCCCACCCGGACGAGCTGATCGGCAGGAGAGTGCTTGACTTCGTGGTCCCCCAGTTGCAGGGCAGAGTTAAAGACAGGATCAATGCGGCGGCAGAGATGGGAATGAAGTCGCCGGCCATTGAGGAGAAGTTCATAAGAATTGACGGCAGCCTGGTGGATGTGGAGGTCATGGCCTTTCCCTTTGCGTCCTACCAGAGCAGGCCGGCCGTCCAGGTCATATTCCGGGATATCACTGAACGCAAAAAGGCGCAGAAGATGCTGCTATCCGCCAAGGAGGCGGCTGAGGCAGCGACCAGGGCCAAATCGGAGTTTTTAGCCAATATGAGCCATGAGATCAGGACTCCCATGAATGCCATAATCGGCCTGACCGGCCTGCTTTTAGACGAGCAGCTCACAGCAGACCAAAAGGAGTACCTGGAGACCATTCGCAGCAGTGGCGACTCTCTATTGGCCATAATCAATAATATTCTGGATCTCTCCAAGATCGAGGCGGGGATGATTGAGCTGGAGTGCCGGCCTCTCTCCCTGGCAGAATGCCTGGAAGAGTCCATGAAGCAGGTCTCGGCTGCGGCTCATGAAAAAGGGCTGAAGCTGATCTGCTCGGTGGATGAGAGAATGCCCGGCAGGGTCATGGGAGATCCGGTCCGAATTCGACAGATAATGGTCAATCTGCTGACCAATGCCGTGAAGTTCACAGAGGAGGGCGAGGTAACGGCATCAACCCGCTCTGTGATCAGGGAGGACGGCGGCTCTGAGGTTCACATCTCCGTCAAGGATACGGGGATCGGTATCGCCGTCGATAAGATAAGCCGTCTCTTTCTCTCCTTCAGCCAGGTTGATGCCTCCACCACGCGCCGCTATGGAGGAACGGGTCTGGGCCTGGCCATAAGCAAGAGGCTGGTCGAACAGATGGGGGGAATGATCCAGGTGGAGAGCGAGATTGGCAGGGGGTCGACCTTTACGGTTGTCATTCCAGCTATCACCTCAGGCGATATTGATGAGCCCGAACCCGGCAGAGCTGCCGATTGCACAGTCGGCTATTTGAGGCCGAAATCCGCATACGCCCGGCAGCCTCAGCCTCTCTCCATACTCCTGGCCGAGGACAATATCGTCAACCAGAAGGTGACCCTCCAGATGCTCAGCAGACTTGGATACCAGGCGGATGTGGCCGGAAACGGCAAAAAAGCTCTGGAATGGATGGAGCGGAAAAAGTATGACGTCGTTCTCATGGACATCCTCATGCCGGAGATGGACGGCCTGGAGGCCACCAGAATGATCCGGCAGCTTTGGCCCGACGGCCCAAAGATCATAGCCATGACGGCATCGGTGCTCACCGGGGAGAGGGATCAGTGCTTTGAGGCAGGCATGGACGGCTTCATCAGCAAGCCCGCCAGGCTGGAGGAATTAAAGGACGCCCTGGACCGGGTCGTAGATGGCAATTGACGCTTGATTGGCAGAGCCTCGCTCTCGCTACACCCCCAGGGCATTGACTGCTGCAATCAGCTCTCCGAATGCCTCCTTTTCCAGGTCCAAAACCTCCTGCTCCGTCATGGATATGCTCATCTCCCCGTCCACGGTGAGCCTGTCCGGGCCGCGGGCAACGATCCTGTCCCTGCCGTCCCGGCAAAGCGCCTTTTTGATCTCCTTCTCGTGAGCTAAAGCCCGTCCGGGAATTATGACCGTATCTTTGACATCCTTGAGGTCCAGCTCCTGGAAGTCCTCAATGGTTATCAGGCAGCCCACGTCCTTGGGGACGGCCAGCACGTTGACCTGATCGCCCAGCTTTTCAAATATAGACGCCAGCAGAGGCCGGGCGGCCAGGCTGGTGATGAGCGTCGCTCCCCGGCGCAGTTTGGGCAGACCCTGCAAAGCCTCAGGGTGATATGCCAGGGCGAAGGGGGCTTTGGTCACCGGATCCCAGAGGGGCGTTCCTGTGACCCGCATTCTTCGGCCCTCTGCCGTAGCAGTGACGATATCCCGAAACTGCTCGATGCCGTGGGGGATTATGCCGGGCAGTATGGGCGCATTTCCCAGTATCAGGCCCTGCTCCCGGTTGTTGGCAAATCTCATGAGGATCAGGCCCTTTGCCCCCATCTCCTCCAGGTCGGAGGCGGTCCTCTCCAGCTCCTCGCCGTCGTTGACGCCGGGAATGAGAACGCTGGCGCAGTAGACGTCACAGCTTTCGCAGAATGCTTTGAGGTTTTCCAGGGCGATTTCGGCATTCTTGTCGCCCATGTACTTTCTCCGGAGCTCCGGGCGGGTGGAAAATACGGTGAACGAGACCTCCCGGACCCCGGCCTTCATCAGTGCGGAAGCGTCGCCCCCTGTCTTGAACCCCTTGCCGGAGGTGTAGCCCAGGCTGATGGGCACCATCCCCTGAGAGAGGGTTTCAGTCAGTCGCAGAAGATCGGGGTAGCAGCTCAAATCCCCACCGCCGCTGATGGTGACCTTGTCCGGGATCTCACCCATGCACTTTGAGGCCACGTCGAAGAGTACAGCGTCCATGGGCTTGAAGCCCGGGTAGCCCTCGATGATGGCGCGGGAGCAGTAATCGCAGCCCTTCTTAAAGGGCATGCAGAACTTGCATCCGAAGGGGGCAACGCTCTTTACCCCTTTGAAATAACAGTAGCTGCAAAAGCCTTTACAGTCCAGGCCCGGCCGTCCACCCACATCGGCAAGTATATCCATGCTGCCCAGAGCTTTTTTTTAAGGTAAATAGATTTTGGGCTTGGAACCCATAGATCTTTATCGTTCAGATCAGATTGATGGACAGCACCAGATAGATCAGGAAGAGAAGGATGCCCTCCAGGCGGGTGATGGTATTGTTCAGGGCCATAAAGCCAAGCAAAAAGCTAAGAAGTATCATGGCAGGAATGGTGGTGATGAGAAAGGAGCTGTCCGCAGCAACCGGGGCAATCAGTGAGCAGGAGCCGAGTACGATCAGAGAGTTGAAGGCGTTGGACCCCAGGACATTTCCCATAACCATCTCAGGCCTTCCGCTCCTCGCAGCTATTATCGACGTGGCAAGCTCAGGCAGAGATGTGCCGATAGCCAGCAAGAAGAATGCCACCAATGATTCATTTAAATCCAGATCCAGGCTGATGGCCAGGGTGGAAGAGATGAGATATTTAGCTCCGAAATAAAGGAGCATCATCCCGGCGAAGAAGGCGGCAATTTGTCTTCCATTAATCTTTTCCCTGCTGGCCGCCTGCGATCGGCGGTGGCTGTCGATCTCGTGTTTGATAAATGCCAGGTACATGACAATCAGGGCTGCACCTTCCGGCCATGTCACTTGCAGATCTATGAATGCCACCAGTGTAGCTGTGGCCGAAGCCAGGAGCAGCGGCACGTCCGTATCAGATATCTGCCGGCTGACATATATGGGATAAAGCAGGCTGGTCAGCCCCAAAGCCAGGCCGATGTTGGCGATATTGGAGCCGATTACATTGCCCACCACCAGCCCGGAATGGGTAGAGTGCATGGCGAATAGAGATGAGGCAAGCTCAGGCAGAGAAGTCCCGAAGGCTACGACCGTCGCCCCGATGACGAACTCCGAGATTCCTGCTGCCT
>DAOPZB010000060.1:0-9303 GCA_035353195.1 Methanothrix sp.
GTACTATGAATCCTATAACCATCAAACCGATTGCTAATCCATTTCCTCCAGCCATTGAGATCCTCCTAACACATTCTTTGCCTAGCCTCATGTAAGAGGTAATATTAATTACTATCGGAACCCCGGTTTTGAGGCCAATAGATTTAATTATCAATGACTGCAGAATGCTATTGTGCGATCTATCCAAAAGAGCCAGAGCAAAGCGCAGGCGGCAAAGCCGGAGAGGCGGAAGGCCATCGGCGCGAGATTTGTGCTGCTCCGCCCGGCAGGCTATCCGTTAAAGAGCGTTTTTCAGGAGCACCCGGAGGTATCCGACCCCATGCTTTTCGAGCGCTACGCCCAGGAGCAGTGGTTTGGAGAACGGCTTATGCCCGGAGGATATCTGTTTGACAGCAGGCTCTATCCGGACTATGCCTTTCAGGTGGTAAACGTCAGCCCCCGCTCCTCGGTGATGGGCTCGAAGACAAAAGTGACTGTGGAACAGAAGGAGAAGCCCCGAAATAAAGTGCAATACGACGTCTCGTTTGCCGATATCATCGGCCAGGAGACGGCCAAAAGAAAGGTCAAGATCGTGGAGAGTTTCCTCAAGGACCCCGATAAGTTTGGTCGCTGGGCTCCACGAAACATCCTCTTCTACGGCCTGCCCGGCACGGGAAAGACCATGATCGCCAAAGCCCTCTCCGCTGAGACGGGCGTTCCCATGCTGCCCGTCAAGTCGACCAGCCTCATCGGCGAGTTCGTGGGAGAAGGTGCCCGGCAGATCCACAGCCTCTACGAGAAAGCAGAGGAGATGGCACCCTGCATCATCTTCATCGACGAGTTGGACGCCATTGCCCTGGACAGGAGGTATCAGGATCTGAGAGGCGATGTCTCAGAGATCGTCAACTCGCTGCTCACAGAGATGGACGGAATCTCCTGTCGGAAGGGCATCTGCACCATCGCCGCCACCAATCAGATCGAGATTCTGGATGCATCAGTGCGCTCCCGCTTCGAAGAGGAGATCGAGTTCAAGCCGCCGAATAAGGACGAGCGTCTGGCGCTCCTGGAGAAGAATGCCGCATCCATGCCCATTCCTATGCAGAATGTGAACCTGGCGGAGATCGCCGCCCTCACCGAAGGCTTCTCCGGGCGGGACCTGGTGGAGAAGGTGCTCAAAGCGGCGCTGCACCATGCCATCATGGATGAGAGCAGAATCACCCAAAAGCACCTGGAGGAGACAGTCATCCGGGCCAAGAAGCAGTACCGTCCGCCTCCCCGCGATATGTTCGCCTGAGAGTTCGATGTACCAAAGGAAGCCCTTTTGTACTTTTAAGTGTATTAAGTAAGGGACCCAGCATGTGGCAGGAAATTTTGAACAAGTTCAAGAGGTTCCCGGCTCAGGAGAAGGTCATCCGTCTCATACTGCAAAGGGGCTTTCAGATCAACGAGGAGTCTCGCGTTGTGTCGGGCAAAATAGAGATAGCCCACGCTCAGATCGCCAAGGAGCTTGATGTGGACCGCCGGGTGGTGGACACCACCGCCCAGGCCATTCGCGAGGATGAAACCCTCTGGAAGATCTTCCGCAATGTGCGCTCCATGACCTTCCTGGGAGACGTGGCACCCATTCTGGGGCTGGGAGTGATTGAGATCACGCCGGTCAACGCCGCCAAAACCGGCCTTCTGGGAGATGTGGCGGAGGCAGTGGCCAAAAACGGCCTCTCCATCCGCCAGGCCGTCTCCGACGACCCCTATTTTGTGGAGAGCCCCAAGCTCACCCTGATCACGGAGGGAAAGATTCCGGGGGACCTGGTGCGCCGGCTGATGGAGATCGATGGAGTAAAGAGGGTTACAGTCTACTGAAAACGGACTCTACTTTCCAGGACCCATTCTAGGACCGTCTTTTAATCCCGTCCAATAGCTCGCAGGCCTTGCAGAGCCCCTCGACACAGGGCTCGCCGCATTGCCGGCACGCCCCCAGCTCCACCTGAGAAAAGCATCCGGATGCCGCGGAGATGATATCCACAAATCCACCCACAGTGGTCCTCTTTACTCCGGGAAATAGGCTCTCCAGCCGGTTCATCATGTCCCTCACATCCGCCCGCAGGGACAGGTCGGCGTAGGGGCACTCCCTTGACGGGAAGAAGGCACCGTTTACCATGCAATAGAGGGCAATCTCCTTCTCAGGCATCTCCCGCAGGGGCTTGATGCGAGCCACCAATCCGGATCGGGCCTGTCGGGGGCGAAAGCGCATCAGCCTCTCATAGTCTCCTTTGAGATAGTTCATCATAACCGTCTGGGCCTCGTCGTCCAGGTTGTGGCCGGTGGCCACCTTATCGGCATGGAGGAGCTTGGCAGTGCGGTTTAAGGCATTTTTGCGAAATACTCCGCAGTAGGTGCAGGGTGCGACATTTTTGCCCCGGACCATCTCATCCAGGTCACAGCCGAACTCCTCCCGGAAGGAGACGATCACCTGTTCGACACCCAGGCGGGAGCAGATCTGCCTGGCTGCCAGGATGGTGTCATCCCTGTAGCCGGCGATTCCCTCGTCCACAGTCACCGCTACCATTTCCACATTCCTATCCGCCAGCATCCTGTGCAGGCTGAGAAGGAGGGCTGTGCTGTCTTTGCCCCCGCTCACGGCCACGGCGATGCGCTCGCCGTCCCTGATCATGCCGTTGTTCTCCACCGTCCGGGAAACACGTATCTCGAAGTCCTGCAAAAAGTGCTCCCGGCAGAGGCGAATGCCTGAGCCTTTCGAGGAGAAAACGGCCCGGCGGCTGCATTTGCTGCAGATCACTCCGCTCTTTTCAGTCAATCTTCAGCCTCTCTACATGGCTGTAGACGGAGAGCCTCTTGCCCCGCACAAAGCCAATGATGCATATGCCAGTCCTCTCTGCTATGGATATGCCCAGGCTGGTGGTCGCCCCCCGGGAGACGATGATGGGAATGCCGGCCACGGCACACTTGTAGGCCATGTCTGAGGAGACCCGGCCTGTGCAGGCGACATACATGCGAGAAAAGTCGCGGCCTTCGCCCCTGAGAAGGACCCAGCCCAGGGCTTTGTCCAGGGCATTGTGCCTTCCGATGTCTTCCATGATGCAGATCGGCCCCGCCTCGGCAAAAAGGCCTACAGAATGCACTCCGCCCGTGGCGATGTGCGTCTCGGAGAGGGATATGGCCTCCATGGCCTCTTTGGCCTGAGCTCGGTCTATCCTCAAATCGGATGAGATCAAAGGAAGCTTTGACTCGTACAGAAATGAGGCGATTCCACCGCAGCCGCTCACAATGGGCCGCCGGGGAATAATGGCTCTCATGGGATGGCAGACTATGGCCCGGGCAGAGTTGCCCTCGATCTCAATGGACTCGATCTCCCCCAGGCCGGAGATGATCCTCTCGGAATAGAGGTGGCCGACCACAAACTCCTTTCGCATCTGCGGACTGATCATGGCCGTGGCAAAGTGCCGTCCATTGATGAAGATGGACAGAGGAACCTCTTCCACCACCGGGCAGAGACCTTCCTCCACTGTGGGGCCGTCAAGCCTCAGGCATTTGTTCTCTTTTATCATCCCGTCATCCTTCCGGCCCATCTAGGCCATCTTAGCAATCTGCTCAATTGCTCCCAGCAGCTTATCGATCTCTTCTGCCGTATTGTAGAGGTAGAGGGAGGCGCGCACAGTGCCGAACTTCAGTCCCAGGTGCCTCATGAGAGGAATGCAGCAATGGTGTCCGGAGCGGACGGAGATATTGGCAGCCTGATCCAGCATCAGGGCCACCTCATGGGGCAGAAAGCCTTCCACGTTGAATGATACCACTCCGCCCCGCTCCCGCTGACCTTCCTCCGGGCCGGGGCCGTAGACTGCCGCACCCTTGATGTCATGCAGCCCGGAGACCAGCCTCCTGGTCAGAGATCGCTCATGGTTGTGGATCTCCTCCATTCCCAGCCGCCTCAAATAGTCCACTGCCACGCCCAGACCAATTCCCGCGGCGATATCCGGAGTGCCGGCTTCATAGCCCTCGTAGCCCTGCTTGACGGAAAAGGACCCGTTCCTGTCCGTCACATCCTCCACCATGCCGCCTCCGGCCAGCAGCGGCTCTATTCTCTCCCCTCCCCCGCACCTCATCCACAGCACGCCCGATCCGGTAGGCCCCAGCATCTTGTGGCCGGAGAAGCATAGAAAGTCGCAGCCGATGTCCTGCACATTGAAAGGCATATGGGGGACGGACTGGGCGGCGTCCACCAGCAGCGAGGCCCCGCCGTCCCGGCAGATCCGGGAGATCTCCTTTACCGGCTGGACGGTGCCCAGGGCATTGGAGAGGTGGCTGACGGCCACCAGCCGGGCCCCTCCGCATATGGCCTTTTCGAAGTCGGCCATCTCCAGCCGGCCGCTGCCGTCCGGCTGGACGATCAACAGCTCAATTCCCATCTCTTTCAGCCTCATCCAGGGCAGGAGATTGGAGTGATGCTCGAGAAGAGTGGTGACTATGCGATCGCCTCTCTTCCATTTGATGCCCCGGGCCACGATGTTGATGGACTCGGTGGCGTTCCGGGTGAAGACGAGCGTGCCCTCTTCCTTTCCTTCCGCCCCATCATCGCTTGCAAAGTCCGATTCCCGCCCACACCCACCGCCTATCAGGGAGGCCACCTTTCCATGCGCCTGGCGGTAGCGCTGATCGGCGAGCTGAGCCGTGCGATAGACGCCCCGGCCCACATTGGCTCTGTAGCCCCGATAGTAATCGACCACTGCCTCGATAACCGGCTCCGGGGTGAGGCTGGTCGCGGCGCTGTCCAGATAGACGATATCCTTTAAAATGGGAAACTGCTCCCTGATCCGACCTACATCCATAAAGCCTCAGACGACAACTTACGATTTAAGGACTTCATTCATGCTGCCCACCCTATAGCCTTCCATGTCCAGTGTGACATATTCAAATCCTGCTTTGCGGATCACTCCGGCAATCTCCTGCCGGTTTTCCATTGCCCTGGCCAGGTCCTGCCGGGCAAGCTCCAATCTGGCCAGGGGGCCGTGGCAACGCACCCGCAATTGTGCAAAGCCCAGGGCTTTGAGCCCCTGCTCGGCCTCATCAATCATCCTCAGCTTCTCCACAGTTATGGCCTCGCCATAAGGAATTCTGGAGGCAAGGCAGGCAGAGGAGGGCTTGTTCCAGACGGGCAGATTGAGGGCCCTAGCCAGGGAGCGGATATCCTCTTTGGTCAGCCGTGCCTGAACGAAGGGATGCCAGATGCCCATCTCATCGCTGGCAGCGATTCCAGGGCGATAGTCGCTGTAATCGGAGAGGTTCACTCCATCGGCGATGCAACTGATTCCCTCCTCTCCAGCTACGATCTTGAGGAGGGCTGAGGAGATCCTCTTGCAGATATAGCAGCGATCGGAAGAATTGGCGGCAAACTCCCGGCTCTGCAGCATGGAAAAATGGACTGTTCTAGAGCGCAGGCCCAGGTCAGAGGCCAGCTTCCGGGCATCTGCAACCTCTCTTTTCGGCATGGTCTCGCCGGCCAGGATGACGGCCAGGGCGCTGCTGCCCAGGGCATCCTTTGCCATAGCCGCCAGGAGGCTGCTGTCCACGCCTCCAGAAAAGGATACGAGCAGCCTCTTCTTCTCGCGGAGGCTTTGCTTTAGGGCCACCAGCTTTTCGGCCTCAATTGTCATCTGATCACATCAGCTATTATCGCCAGGTATTATCCCTAACGGTTTTCGCTTCACGTTTCTGACTTGCCTTTGCACCTGGCGGAGATGCAGGCGTTCTCGTCCTCCTGGAGCATACGGCATACGCCACAGATCCTTCCCACCAGGTCGCTGCCTAAGACCCTCTGCTCTATGAGGTCGTCGGCCAGCCGGGCTATTGCCTCCCGAATGTCCTCGCGAAAGACTATATTGTAGCCCCTCTTCTTGGAGACGTACTGGGACACGGCAGGGGGCGTTATGCCCAGCATCTTCGAGACCTCCTTTTGAGATATGCCTCTCTTGACCAGTTCCTCAGCGATGGCTGCTCTGATGCTGGGCAGAACATCCCAAACGATCTCCTCACAAGGCGACTTCATCTGCATGGCAATCACAATCGTTAATTAAGGGTATTACTTGTATATGAATAGCCAGGACCATATGAAGCTATTCCTTCCCTGAAGGTCACCTTGGCCCGGGGAGAGGAGATATTGGCCGGCCTATGGTACGGCCAAGGCGGAGATTATGGCCGGGCTTGTTCCTCAAGCCAGCGTCCGGCTCTTCAAGACCGACTGCAATCTCTGCCCCTTCAAGCATTGCTGGATGGATAAGTCCATGGGGGCGACCGGGAACATAATCCTGCACCGCTTAAGCAAGATCGGCACAGAGATCGAGATCACTGCCGAGGGTGGCATAGTGGCCAGGGTACCCGGCCAGGAGCTGGAAGGCATGGGCACTCTATGCTCGCTTTCCGCCCGGACCAATATGTTGCACATCATACTCATCACATTAACAATTTTAAGGTTGCATGTTATCGATTAGCACAGGGAAGGACAGATAAGTTTATATAGAAGCCTGGCCCCAGCAATTAACGATGGAGCTTAACGCAATCGTTTACTGCATCACCCTAAAATCAGGTTTAGAACGGACCTTCTTCTCATAGCGTTAGCTGTAATTTCTGTAATTCATCCCTTTTCCGAATAATGCAGAGAGGTTTTGCATCATTCCCGGAAATCATGTGATTGCAGGGGATACGGCTTCTTGATGCATAGTATTATAAATATTATCATATAAAATTTGGAGGTGACTCGCCATGATGAACCGCACTATGAAACTGCTGCTGCTATCGGACATATTCGTATTGACGGGGTTTGGGCTGATTCAGCCCATACTGGCCATTTACATTAACGATGGAGGCGTGACTGGAGGCACGATGCTCACCGCCGGCATGGCGAGCGCCCTCTTCATGCTCACCAAATCGCTGGTGCAACTGCCCTTCGGTCACTATGTAGACCGCCAGTCGGGAAAGGCCCGCTGGCTGATACTCGGAACTCTGCTCATGGCCGCCGTTCCCGTGATCTATCTATCGGCCAGCAGCATCTACCACATCTACCTGGCCGAGCTGGTCTATGGACTGGGAAGCGGCCTGGCCTATCCTACCTGGCTTGGCCTGTGGTCGGTCAACCTGGAGCAGGGAAGGGAGAGCTTCCAGTGGTCCGTCTACCACACCACCACCGGCCTGGGCACGGCAGCCACAGGTGCCGCCGGGGCAGCCTTTGCCAGCCAGGTGGGCTTTGCCGCCACATTCCTGCTGGCCGGACTGCTGTGCATGGTGGGCTGCCTGGCTCTGCTGGTGCTGGAGAGGAAGGGAGGAAGGACCTGCCAGGGGCATGAAGTCGAATTGTAGTCCGGGGAATGGCAGGCGGACCTGCCCCTTTTTGCCGCAATGGCCGAAAATCCTCGAGAAAGCTGATATACAAATAGGTCATTGTCCTATCTGTCTGAAAACAGGCCGGGGGATAGGCCGATAGATGGTTAAGAGATAATTGAGGGACAGTTAAGGGAAAGTTGAGGATGGGAAAAGGAAGAGAGGCGAGGAGAGAGTACTGATATGCGAGCGGAAATTTTTCTTTTCAGCGCAATTATTGCCATGCTTATCATAGGAGGGGCATTTGCCCTCCCTCAGGAGGCCAGGCCTGAGACGGGCACCATCATCAAAGGAGGAGAAGGAAACGGATTATGCAAGCTGGACGTCATCAACGATGCCACGGTTGATGCCGCAGCTTATCTGTGCAACATGAATAAAGAAGTGCTCGTCGCGGTATACATCCGGAGCGGGGAGTACTTCAATCTGACGGGGATTGATGCCGGCAGCTACGAGCTGTACTTTTTGCAGGGCAGGGACTGGAATGCCACTGCCGGGCGCTTTAAAAACGACTCTCACAGCAGCCGCATGGACGGTCCCCTGGAATTTGAGACGCTCCAGACTCCGGAGGGTGTGCGCTATACCTGGGGAGAGGTCACCTTAAAGGAAGTCGTCGGCGGAGAGGCAAATATGGTCCCAGTGAGCGAAGAGGACTTTCCGATATAAATTGGTGAGATGAAAGAGGAGAAGAAAGGAGAGAAGAGGGGATCATTTGCGGTCATATCTATTGTCTATCTGCGTTCTGGTCGTGCTGTTGTCCGGGCTTCCTGGAGCCCATGCCCTGCCAGCCGACCGCCCCGATACCGGCACCTACATCCGGGACATGAACAGGAGCGGCTACGGCCTGCTGGTCATCTACAACAACTGGACCCAGGATACGGTGGCCGTTCTCACCGACCGATGGGATAACCCCAAGGTTGCGGTCTATCTGCGGGCCAGGGATGCCCTGGAGATTGACGGCATACGGGATGGAGAGTACAGCCTGTATTTCACCATCGGCGAAGGATGGAATTCCACCGCAGGAAAGTTCGATGATGTCTATGGCTACTATCACTACAACGATCCCCTGATATTTGAGACGAATGATGAGGGTGAAGAGATAGAGTACACCATCCTGGAGTTGGACCTCTATGAGGCCGATGCCACGAACTTCATGCCCGGTCAGTTCCAGTTCCCGGATATCAGCTCTTTATGATATTGGGCCGGAGATGGACTTCGAGGATATCAGGAGCGCCGGCGACCTGCAGAGGGTCTCGGAGGAGGCGGTCTGGCAGAACTTCGAGCGGCTGGCCGCCTTCATATTCGAGCAGAACGGCTTTTCTGCCCTGCGGGGCCGGATCGTCACCCTGAACAGGAGGCGCAG
Source organism: Methanothrix sp. (assembly GCA_035353195.1). Lineage (GTDB taxonomy): Archaea > Halobacteriota > Methanosarcinia > Methanotrichales > Methanotrichaceae > Methanothrix. The sequence goes on from DAOPZB010000060.1 coordinate 8,729, forward strand.
GCAGTACGATGTCATTGCCCGGAAAAACGACAAAACCTTCCTGGTGGAGTGCAAGAGGTGGTCGGGCAGCCGCTACAGGCTCTCGGCGCTCCTCCGGGCAGTCGAGCAGCACAGGGAGAGGTGCGAATTCTACAGCGCTGCGACCGGCGAGCGAGCGGAGCTGGTGATAGTGACGCTGATTGAAGAAGAGGTGCAGTTTCATGATGGGATTCCCATTGTGCCCATCCACAAGCTCAATTCGTTTTTGCAGGAGGAATAGAAAGGATATCGCAAGCCCTTAATGATCTCAAGGAAGACCGATACATTGCCGGCAGCGAGATTGAGGAGATGCTGGAGCTGCCCTGATGTATGCGACCGCTCGCCCCCGCGCGCGGGCCTGCGGGGCATATCTCGCAGACTTTTAAACCGGCACAGATTCGTTGAAGTAGCGAATTGGCGGTTAATGCCAGTATGCCATTAATGTTGAGGCGTTGCATCCGAATTATAGCCCGATAACGCCCACCCTTCGATGATGCATACTTTTTGGTTCTTCGCTGTTCTGAGTGGGTATAGGGTAAGGTTTAATAATATCATTT
>DAOPZB010000061.1:0-9187 GCA_035353195.1 Methanothrix sp.
AATAAGCCTGTTAGACAGATTAACTCAGTTTAGCCACAGGAAATAGCGAAGAACCAAACAAATCTTAATTGAATACACATGCACTTCATCCCTATGCAAACATAAGGGTATTGCGACAAAAATGGAATTCTCTCTTATCCCTGGATAGCATTCAAAGTCCCTTTCATATTCTGTTTTATCATATATTCCAAGTTTGATTGAAGAGTCTGACGGTAGGATCGTAAAGGCAAAGATTAATCCCTTTGTCCTTCATTTGGGGCAGCCAATGACCGTTTGCTCCCCCACGGACCTTAGAAGATGTGCCCTTGTGATCGCCACCATGACCTCATTCGTCCCACCCTTTCTCGCCTCCTCCATCAACATCGCTCTGCCGGCCATCGGCTCCGAGTTCTCCATGGACGCCGTCCTGCTGGGCTGGATTGCGACCAGCTATCTGCTCACCGCCGCCGTCTTTATGGTTCCCTTCGGAAAGTTCGCGGACATCTACGGCATGAAGAAGATCTTCCTGATCGGCCTTTTCATATTCACCCTCTCCTCCCTGCTGGCTTATCTCGCCCCCAGCACAGAAATTCTCATGGCCTCGCGGGTGCTACAGGGCATTGGCAGCGCCATGATCTTCGGCACGGGAACGGCCATACTGGTCAACGTCTATCCCATGCAGGAGAGGGGCAAGATCCTGGGGATCAATGCCGCCACCGTCTATCTGGGCCTGACGCTGGGGCCGTACATCGGGGGCCTGCTCACCCACTACTTCGGCTGGCGGAGCCTCTTTCTGGTCAACGTGGCCCTGGGGCTGATTCCTCTGCTAATCGGCCTGTGGAAGCTCAAGGGGGAGTGGGCCGGGGCCGGTGATGAGAGCTTCGACCTGACCGGCTCAGTCATCTACAGCCTGATGCTGGTCGCCCTGATGTACGGCCTGACACTCCTGCCCGGCTGGCAGGGTGGGGCACTGGTCCTCCTGGGAGTGGCCACATTTTTTGCCCTCATTCGCTGGGAGTCGGGCGTAAAGTGCCCGGTGCTGGATGTGCTGCTCTTCAGAAACAACCGGGTCTTTGCCTTCTCCAATCTGGCCGCCCTGATCAGCTATGCCTCCACCTTCGCCATAACCTTCCTCTTAAGCCTCTACCTTCAGTACATCAAGGGCCTGGAGCCGGACCAGGCAGGAATGGTGCTGCTCGCCCAGCCCCTGGTGATGACCGTCCTGTCTCCCTACACAGGAAAGCTCTCCGACCGCATCGAGCCCCGGGTGGTGTCCTCGGCGGGAATGGCCGTCACCACCGCCGCCGTGCTGGCCCTCACCTTGCTCGGAGAGGAGACGGGCCTGGTGTTCGTGGCCGGCTGCCTGGCTGTGCTCGGCCTGGGCCTGGCCCTCTTCACCTCCCCCAACACCAATGCCATAATGTCCTCCATCGACCCCCGCCACTACGGCGTGGGATCGGCGACCCTTGGGACCATGCGCCTGGTGGGCCAGGTCTCCAGCATGAGCTTTGCCATGATGGTCTTCTCCCTTTACCTGGGGGCGGTGGAGATCACTCCCCAGTACTACCCCCAGTTTCTGGCGGCGGTGAAGATGGCCTTCGCCGTCTTCTCGGCGCTGTGCCTGGTCGGGATCTTCGCATCCCTGGCCAGGGGGAGGCTGAGGAGCTGAAAGATGCAGCCGCAGTTGTTTCGGCCATTGAAAGCAATTGGCTCTTCGATATTTGACGTTCATAATTTGCGCATCCATCTCTGAGAGAACTCTGCGCGTCCTCAAGCATGTATGTTGGCAGTCTGTGGGCATTTGGCCATTACCAGTGACTAACGACGTTTTTCACCACAGAGACACAGAGGACACAGAGTACGCACAGAGAGAGCCAAAACCGAAAAAAAATTAGGATAAAAAAATTCTAGGATCCAATTCTCTACTCTGTTCCCCCTGTGCCTACGTGTAGTACGAAAAAGCCATCTTTGTGAGTTCTTTGTGCGCTTTGTGTCCTTTGTGGTTATTAGTAGACTATTAAATTAATAATAACTTAAAAATTTAACCACAACGAACACAAAGACCACAAAGGACGCACAAAGAACGGATGCTCGTTTTCATGGACAAGGGGACAGGGAGCAATAATCGTTTCTCCATCGCCAATGAGCAAACCCAACAGTTTTATTGCCGGAAAGGGGAGCCATTGCATCATGTACCTGTCCCGTGATGAGGAAGCCGTTTATCAGGGTGAGAGGGGCGAGACCCTAGCCCGCATGATGCAGATACTGGTGGCGCTGGGAGACATCTACGGCGCGGAGAGGCTGGTGACCGTCAAATCGGTGCAGATCGCCGGCGTCTCCTACAAGAACATCGGCCCGGCGGGGCTGGAGTGGATCTCCCGTCTGCAGGGCCGGGTGGCTGTGCCCAGCATCCTCAATCCGGCGGGAATGGACCTGGTTCGCTGGAGGGAGATGGGAATAGATGAGGCATTTGCCGAGAGGCAGAGGGCGGTGGTGCAGGCCTACGAGAGGCTGGGCGTCTGCATCGACTGCACCTGCACTCCCTATCAGATCTATGACAGCCTGGCTGGCCGCGGCGATCACCTGGCCTGGAGCGAGTCGTCTGCCGTATCCTATGCCAACTCGGTCATAGGAGCCCGCAGCAACCGGGAGGGCGGCCCCTCTGCCCTGGCCGCCGCCCTGGTGGGCAAGACGGCGCTGTACGGCTATCATCTGGATGAAAACCGCATGCCGACCCACCTGATCGACGTGCAGGCCGACCTCATGGGCTCAGACTTCGGGGCGCTGGGCTTTCTGGCGGGGGGGATGGTCAAAGACGGAGTGCCCTTCTTCCGGCTGCGCTCGGCTCCTGGCAGGGACGATCTCAAGGCCCTGGGGGCCGCCATGGCCGCCAGCGGCTCGGTGGCCCTCTACTACGTACAGGACGCAACGGCTGCGCCCCCTGGCAGCAACAACCTGCATCCGCAAGAGAAGATCACTCTCGGCAGGGCGGAGATCGACCAGGTCTATGAGCAGCACCCGGCGGAAGGCTGCGATGCTGTGGCCATCGGCTGCCCCCACTGCTCCGGAGAAGAGCTGGAGAGAGTTGCCCGGCTGATTGGAGGCCGAAAGGTGAAGGCGAAAATGAAGCTATGGATCTGCACCGCCCGAAAGGTAGCAGACGCCCATCCGGCTCTGGTGGCGGCCATCGAGGAGAGCGGAGCGCGGGTCTTCTGCGATACCTGCATGGTGGTCTCCCCGGCCACGGAGAGGTTCTCCAAAATGCTGACCTGCTCCGGAAAGGCTTTGGCCTACCTGCCCGGCCTGGCGGGGGTCAAAGCGGGCTACTGCAGCCTGGAGGATTGCATAGAAGCGGCTCTGGTGGAGGAGAGGCAGTGATGATGAATATGGAGATAAAATGCCATCGAGTGGCCCCCGGCTGCGCCGGAGGAGAGGCTCTGGTGACAAAAGAGGCCATTTCTTTTCTGGGCAATGTCGATCCCCAAACGGGGAGAGTGGTCGACCCGGCCCACGAGCTTTTCGGCCAGTGCGTGGCCGGCAAAGTCCTCATCTTTCCGGGCGGCAAGGGCTCGACGGTGGGCTCGTATGTCATCTACCAGCTCAAGAAGCTGAATCTCGCTCCGGCGGCCATGATCAACCTGCGCTCCGAGCCCATTGTGGCTGTGGGGGCCATCATCAGCGGCATTCCCTTGGTGGATCGGGTGCTTGAGGCGGTCATGAAAGTCAGGAGCGGCACCTGGATTGAGGTGGATGCGGACGGGGAGTGGGTGAGAGTGCATGAGGAGAAAGGAGAATGATCGACTATGAAATTGTGCTATCTGAATTGTCAGACAAGGACATGGAAAACGCAGTCGAATTCCTCTTCAAAAGGCTCCCTGATTTGTGGTGCGAAAAATATTTGGAGATGACTCCGACCTCAGCAAACATTCTCCAGTTTAATGAGGGCGGTTTCGAGTATCTTTTCGACCTGTCATCAGAATTGACTGCGAATGGAATTATTCCCGAAGACCAGGCTGTTGAAGACCGCCTGGTTGTAGCTTTCGGCAGATCACGCCCACGATGCATAAAACGCGACAGAAATAGAATGAGAGGATTCCTCGGCTCATCCACAGAGGCGTTTGGAGACGGCTATGATAAAGGGCACTTTATAGCTCATTGCATCGGCGGCAATCTGGATGTTAATCTCTTCCCTCAGCGAAGGGAGATAAATCAGGGTTTATCCGATCGCGGAAAAGTATTCAGGGAAATGGAAGAGTATTGCCTGGAAAATCCGGGAACATTCTGTTTCCATCGCCCAATCTATTGCGATCGGTCCTGGCGGCCATGCCAAACCGAATTTGGCCTGTTGACCGCGGAAAAGACTTTTTGGATCGAGAGATTTGAAAATTAGCAAAATAGCCTCTCTAAGTCACTCCGGCAGGATGATGTTGCAGCGTCTGGCAATCTCCCCGGCCAACTGGGCAAAGTTGTCTCTGGCTTCGCTCACAACTTTCTGGTGCGATCCGATGGCGCCATCTGCAGCCTTCAAATGAAATATCGGCTTTCTCGCCTCCTGTGCCATGGGAATCAGGCTTCGATAGTGCTTGATCAATCCCAATTGATTTTCATCTTTGCCGTTTTTCCAGGGCACTGCTTTTTCTCCTGCGATCTGCTCCGCATAAACCGGAGGTATTTGTTCAACCCAGCGCTTATATGGCCCTACGGGCAGGCCTATCCTCTCAGGCTTCTGCATTGCCACATAGCCCATGGGCAGCATTTTCCCTTTAGCCAGCTTCAGAGCACGGCTCTTATTCTTCGTCAGCCGCTGCTGCCATTCGACTCGCCATTCTCTGAGGCAAGGGCCCGAAGTCCTCAGCCCCTGCAAAGAGAAAAGGCCCGGCGCTAATGGAGCGACCAGAAAATCCGCCGCCAGAAGAGCTGATCGATTGAGCGCCCCCAAATTAGGCCCAAGGTCGATTAACGCTAGATCAACTTCGCATTTATCTGCAGCAGTAGAGATGGCGCTCCAGAGGGCAGACTCCACCAGAAATGCCCGCTCTTCTCCCTGCAGGCAAAGCTGCCACTGGCGGGAGAATTCATCTTCAAAGAGAGATATCGCCGGATCTCCTGGGATGAGATGGATTCTATCATCTATTCTCTCGACAAATGGGCCGCTTGCCACTTCTCCCTCTCCGCTAAGCATGGGCTTTATCCTTGCATAGATCGTCCGGCGGTCCCCCTCGTCCGCCCAGAGGCCCTCAAGCTGCTCCTCATCCAGAAAGGATGCCGTGAGACTTGCCTGAGGATCGAAGTCAGAAGCGAGGACTTTTAGCCCCAGGTTCGCGTACATCCAGGAGAGATGATAGACCAGAGAGGTCGAGCCCACACCGGCCATGCTGCTGAAAAATGCAATTATAGTGGCGGTCATGGCTGTCGCCTCACAGTTGCCAGGATGTAACTGTCATCAATGGTGAACTCAAGGGGAGGATTTCCGTTATCGAAAAGCTGCTTTCTGGCAATCTGGATTCCCATGCCGAACCTCTGCACATAGCCCAGGATGTACATGGCCTCTGCAAGATGAGGATTTCGGTAATCCGTGATGCCGGGCCGCCCGAAGTTATCTCTGGTGACCTGGCCGAAGGGTCCACCCGGATTATGAATTTCAATGCGGTCCGAGAACCAGTAGATGCGGACAGGAGCATTCGTTCCTTCATAGGTTCTGTGAAGGATCGCATTGCGTATCAACTGCTGTAGAGCCGGGATGGGATACTCGGGCCTTTTCACCTCCACAGGCTGGGAGACGATGGAAGTTGAAATCGAATTATTGGCTTCGATTATCTCGTCAATTTTCCTGATGAGGTCGGCAAGTGGTCCGGAGACCTCCTTTCGGTCTCTAATGGGATCGGTGAAGTCCGCTCCCTCAAGCCTCAGGAATTGCACATAAGCACCTGGTAGAAAGCGGAGAATATCCTTGCCTGAGACGAGAATTCCGAGGACAGTGGGCTCGCCTTCCGGTGTCAGAAATCGCAGAGCTTTGAGCTTGTCTTCTGTCGAGCGGCTGTTCTGCTCCAGAACAGAAGGAGCGATGGCATGAGGTAGGTATCCATGCTCGAAAATTTCGAGGTCCAGGTCGTCGATGGTGGCAATTGGGACCGGTTGGAGGTCATAAGGTAGATCCCGAGAGCGCCTGCGCTCAGACAGACGTTTTTCTTCTTCGATGGTCGCCCTGGCCCTGCGGGGGCCGACTCTAATCCAGGTTACCCCATTAAGCCTTACGGGCGGTGAATTCGACGGCTCAACTTTGACTACAGCCATCTCGCAGTTGTTTAATGTCATCTTATCTACTGCTATCGATGGAAATGGCTGGATCTTTCCATCGTCTTTCATGTAGGATAGATCCAATAATAGTTTGTCGTTGATTTCAAGATGTGAGCAAGAGCCGTCATCATTTGCGCCAATGAAGATAAATCCAGGCTTGCGGTGATTGGGCAGATCATTGGCATAAGCGCAGATCGCCTGGCGAACTCTATCGGGATCTGAGAGAGATGCCTTCCTCTCAACGAGGTCTGATTCTAAATCTCTGAGCATTGATTCGAACTCTTGGCTGTTCATGCAAATCACCAGGACTTCATTGCTGTGCATTCGTAATGCTATTTAAGCTAGAGAACGGATTGTATCATCCTTGCGAAATATCTTTCGCCCCTCAATCACCTTCAAATCGACTGATTTAGCCCTGCTGCCATGATCAGTCTGCGCTCCAAGCCCATTGTGGCCGTGGGGGCCATCATCAGCGGCATTGCTCCGGCGGACAGATGCCGAAGGCGGTCATGAAAGTTAGGAGTAGCACCTGGATAGAGGTGGATGCGGACGGGGAGAGCGCACAAAGCAATTCATAGAGATAGAATGCAAGCGTCAATTGCCCACATAAAAAAAAGAGAAAAGCCAAGAGAAAAGGCAACTTAGAGCAGTAGCACGGCAATCAGTCCGGAGAGAAAGACGCCGTCGAATGTCCCGGCTCCGCCGATGCTGGCCACCGGAGCGCCCAGATTTCTGATTTTATTCAGGTTGAGGATGTCGGCTCCGATCAGTGTGCCCAGGGTTCCCCCGGCATAGGCCAGCACAAAGATGACATCATGCGGGGCGGAGAAGAGATAGACCAGAATCAGGGCGGCTATGGCCGCGCTGAGCGGCGGCAGGAGGGCGGGGGTGACGATGCCCAGGCCCCGCACCGGCTTTGCCACCATGTGGGTGATGAGAGCCACCAGGGCCACCGCCGCCAGGGCGTAAGGGAGGGATTGGGGAAAGCGGTAGATCAGCGCCAGGGAGATGGTGGTGGGAATCACCGCGCCACCGAAATTGACCGCCAGCAGTGTGCTACAGCTCACATTGCTCACCACCGGCACCCTGTAGGCCATGCCGAAGGCCCGCACATACCTCTCCTGCACCAGGGGCACGGTGCACTCCAGGTTTGTCACCGGTATGTTGATGCTGCTTCCCAGGAGAGAGGCAAGCAGCACGAAGAGAGCCTCGCTCCAGGAAAAGCCGATCCTGGTAAAGGCCGTCCTGGCCAGATCCAGAAACAGGAAACCTACCACTGCCAGGAGCAAAAAACCGAACACGAGCATGAGTAGCATGCCTACCGGGCTGTAGAACAGGCGATTATCCATATTCACTGCCCTTCGCTGACTGCATAGATCCCGGAGCCCAAAAACCAGGTTCCATCAACGTTTTCCACGAAGCTGAGCTTTAATTTTTCCGTCATATTCGCTGCCGGGTCGGGATAGATGTAGTAGTCAAAGCCCAATCCCATTTCGGCAACATCTATGATCTGGCGGATGAATTCGACTCCGTTAGGATCTTTCTCATCAATCCTGTTCACGGCGATCAGCTCCGGCTGATGGGGAAGGGCCAGGACAGTCCCATTGTAATCATAGGCAAAGATGTAGCGCCCATCTCTGGTGAAATTGCCTTCCGGATCATTGAATACTTCCAGAGCCTTCTCTTTGCCGCTCTCGATGGCAAAATTTAGCGCCTCATCGACATAGGCCATAAGCTCATCTCTATCCGCCTGGTCGAAGGAAGCAGGAACGCTGGATAAGTATCTCCCGGTGCCAATATACAGGCTGTCATTGACATTTTTGATATAGAGTTGCTTTAGCTCCTCTTTGCCCTGGTGAATCGGATTAGCAAACACGATATACATGGTGCCCATGCCCTCGCCGCTCCTTTTTGCCAGGGCGATCTCCCGACCTATCACATCCACACCGTTGACATCCAACAGTCCGGTCTGGCCCACCAGGCCGGGATTGATGGGATGGGCGAGACAGGTTCCATTGAAGTCGTAGGCGAAGATATAGAGGTCTCCCCTTACGAAAGAGCCTGAGGGGTTATTGAACTCCAACAAGGCTTTTTCCACGCCGTTATCGTTTACGTAAGCCTCTGCCTCATTCAAAAAGGCAGTGACCTCATCCTCCGAATCCATCTCTTCAGAGGCCAGGCACACAATTGCATTGGATAGGACTGCTAAAATGGCCGATACAGCCATGAACGCTGCTGCATAACATCTCATGACAATCTTCCTCCCGCTAAATTGCCAATGGTTATGCTCTCATCAATTTTAAAGTTATCCGGCATGGCATCGAAATTCTCCATTCCCAAAGCCAATTGCCACCTCTACTTCTCCAATCAAAAGGCATTTGTAAGACAATGTCATATGCTAACTCATGAAAGAGAAGTGGCTCATGGCCCAGGGAGCGTGGGAGCAGATCAAGCCAAAAATCACCACCGCCCTTGAGTCGGGATTCGACTGCGTGCTGGTGGACAGAGAGAACATCGACCGGGTGAAGGAGCTGGGCAAGATTGTCGTAGCCTGTTTTGGCGGCGAGAGGGGCAGCGAAGACATCACAGTCATCGGCCGGGGCGGCGAAGGCGACGGCACCCTTCCCCTTCCAGCCTCCGGAAAGGCGAGCCTTGACAAAGCCCTGGCGGAGGGAATATCAGGCAGCACTGCCGCGTATGTGGTGATCGCCGGCAAGGATTACGAGCAGTTCGCAGTGGAGATGGGCCGGGCTGCGGAGTACCTGCTGGTCATAGGCACCGACTGGAAGGTGATCCCCCTGGAGAATATGATCGCCGGGCTTCAGGGCGCGACGGTGAAGATCATCAGCGGAGTCAAGGATGCGCAGGAGGCTCGCCTGGCCCTGTCCACCCTGGAGAAGGGGGCGGACGG
>DAOPZB010000062.1:0-9046 GCA_035353195.1 Methanothrix sp.
ATCCGAACACCGTTCAAACTCACTGTATTTAAACCGATCGCCCAAAAAAAAAGTAACGATTATTCCGCCGGCCAGACGTAGATGTAAATGTAGTTGGACCAGTCATTGCAGTGATAGCTCAGGATATGCCAGCCAGGCTTATTTCCTTTAAACCAGGTCTGATGCCATCCGGATTTCTTATATCCAAAGCTCTTGGCCTCTGGAGTCCAGCAATTGTATATTCCGCTGCCGCAGGCAGTCCACTCAAAGGACCAGTATTCTCCCGACCGGCTCAGTTTGGACCAGAGGGGCAGCGAATCCTCGCAGAACACTCCGGCGACTGTCCCCAGCTTTCCGGTGCAGACCTGCACATAGTACTCATTGCATTTGCAGACCGAGGGCAGGGGATAGACTGCCTGATAGCTGTGGGGGACATAGCCTTCCGGCTGGGATGAGCCAGAGGTCAGGGTGCAGGAGGTGGATGTGAATGATGCAGAAGCAAGAGAAGATCCTCCCGTCCCGGCATAGCCTGCGAGCGCAGGATTGGACGTGGCGGGGCTGAGTGAGAACGATCCCATGCCGGCTGTCGCCGCGCTTTGCAGCCCTGCGGATGACATGCCATAGGCCGACGAGGCCGGCATAGTCGCTATTACAGATTGACCGGCAGAGCTGCCGACGCTGCTGCCGGCCCCCATCTGCGTGCTGACCGGACGGTACTGGCTGTAGTCGGGCAGAGAGATCCTCTCAGAGCTGGGGTCGGGGGGAACCGGCGCTCCTGAGGGAAGGGTGGCGGAATAGGATGTTGTGGCGGCGGAGTATGTGCCGGTGGAGTATGTTCCTGCGGCAGAGGTTGTTTTTGCGGCGATCGGCATGGTGGATGCCGGGATCGTCATGGTATAGCCGCCCGTCCCGGAATATCCGCCGTTCGTGGGATAGACGTAGATGTAAATGTAGTTGGACCAAAAGCCGCTGTTATAGCAGAGAATGTGCCATCCCGGCTGGTCTCCGAAAAACCAGCCCTTCTTCCAGCCGGCCTCCGTCCAGCCCCTCCAGCGCACCGACGGCGAGGACCGGCCGGGGTACCATTCGTAGACGAAGAAGTTGCCGCCCGATCTTATGTCCGACCAGAGCGGAAGGTAGCCGTACAGGCTGCATCCCGCGGCCGTCCGAAATCCTGAGCTGGTCTCAATGTAGAACCTGTTGGCGGAGGATACCTGGCCCGGGTAGTACCAGTTGTAGCCCTGGGAGCCGGCCTGTGCGGAGTACTGCACCTCTGCAGATGAATACTGCATCTGAGATGAAGAGGACTGCACGGGGATGGTCTGTGTTGCCTTCCCGGCGGAGGTGGACGGGCTGGCAGAGACGAATCCCAGGCTCTCATCAGGAACAAAGCTCTCCATCTGAGGAACAGACAGGCCCAGATCCTCGGCAGTCATCTGATCCCCTGCCGGCCCGCTTATCTGGGGGGCGGAATAGGAGGATGTCTGGCCGCTGTAACTGCTGCCTGAAGCCTGGCCCGATCCCCCGCTGCCGTATACCTGGCCACCGTATACCTGGCTGCCGGAATCCTGGACAGATCCCCGGCTGCCATACCATTGCTGACCGCTAGCAGTATCCGCCGATCCCGCGGCGGCTTGAGTTTGATATGAAGTGCCCGTCCCAAAGGACCCGTCCGTCATGCTCTGCCCGGCATTTATACCGGATGCGCTATCCGATATGCTCGCTTCGCCAACTGCGGCAAACGCTGTCTCGCAAATGAGCATGGTCGTAATAAATAAACATGCAATATATACTTTCATTCACCCCACTTCCACCAGTCTTCCTGGATCTGCACGCTCCCTTTTCCAGCGCAATTCTTTTTAGGCGTTCTATCTATTTAATACTTGCTTTATCTTCGAGATCAAGAGGCCTATTAGATCCTATTAATAATATCTGCGATAAAATTTTCTTGCCAGGATGGGATTTATTCAAAATAATAAAAAATCGAAAATGGAAAAAAGAATTACTCTCCCGGAGAAGCTTTACTCCTCCCTTTGGCTCCAGTTGCTCCTCACCATCTCAGCCAGGCGCGGATTGTCGAACTGGTTGTAGATGTCAAGATCAGTTGTGTAGCCGATGTAGGGATCAACTGTACCCTTCTCCAGATTGTATATCCAGATCTGCAGCCCCTTCTCCTCCGCCGCCTGTCCCTTCTCCCGGAAGAACTGCACAAAGGGCTCAAGCGTCTCGCTGCTTGGAACCAGGATTATGCAATCCGTTCCCTGCTCTGGATTATACCTGTCGACGTCCAGGCTTCTGACGCTCGTGGATATGAAGGCCTTCACCCTGTGCTTCTCCGCCGAAAAGTCCAGTTCACCCTTCGCCTCCCCTGTCAGGGAGTACCCTGCATTGAGCATAAACTGCAACATTCTGTCCGAAAGACACCTTGCCAGTATGGCCTTCAGTTCGGGGAGGGATCGGAGGAACAGGCTGTTCGCATTGGCGAAGTCCTGCTTGCTGTATCTCCTGGTGTGCAGGAAGTGAAATATCCTGCCGCCCATCTGGGTGTAGGTGTCCAGCTTTGGCAGGTCGAAGGTTACCGGGTCTTTTCCCATCATGGCCGCAAAGATGCCGGGGGCAATCTTTTCGCCCACAGCCTCGGATAGCTCCTTTTTCTCGGTCTCGCTGAGCTTTGCAGAAGCTACAATGTCGTAGATGCGAAGGAGAAGCTCGCATCTGGCAATTATCTCCTTTTCCCGGAGGAGCTCTCCCAGGGGATTCAATATCTTTTCCGTAAGCATGATCATCATTTCCTTTGGCCTGCCAGCTCCGCCCTCAGCTCGCCCATCTTGGCCGTCCTCTCCGCAAAGGCATTGTGCTGGTGGATGCTCTCCTCATTGATCTGCTTGAGGGTTACAGCCGCGTCGTCGGGCAGGTCGGTGAATGCCTCCACCAGCTTCTGGGCCATGGTTCGCACGCAGTCCTCCACAAATTTGGGGTTGCTGTGCGCCCTCTTCACCACCACCGCCTCGTCGGGCCGCTTCAAAAGGCCGAATACCCTTGAACTCATGGACTCCTCTATGATCTTTATGATCCTGTCAATGGAGACGCATCTTCGGTCATGAACCTCCACAGAAATGCTGCCCCGCCCCCTCTGGTTGTGGGTGGCTACGGGCAGCCTCTCTGCCAGGTCCCGGGCCGCCTGTTCGGAGAGGCCCGCTCCGGCCAGCTCCCGGCGCACCTCCTCTTTCATGATCTCCTGGGCGCAGGGGCAGGCGGTCATGCCCAGGACCTCGGCCCCCACAGTCTTTCGCAGGTGGCAGGAGTCCGAGCCTTTGCCGGCCCTGGCCACGGCTTCGGCGAAGATGTCCACCACCTCCTGGCAGACGGCCTTTGTTACGGGCGACTGTCTCCGGACGATGTATTCGCTCTTCATCTTCACCTCGGCCCGGGAAGCGTACTCGTGCCGGGATAAAAGCCTCTTGGCGATCTCACCGCACAGCTCCTCGATCTCGTAGACGGGGCGGTTTATGGCCTCCTCCAAAACCTCATCGATGGCCTCGAAGTTGCGGGAGAGGTTCGCTCCCTTGCGATCGGAGGGAAGGTCGACGAAAACCTCAAAATTGGATATCAGGACAACAGGTCTCTCATCGTTGCCGCGCTCGACCTTGACCAGCTTCTTGACTCCGGTCACACCCACTCGGGTCAGATTGAAGGGATAATCAGGCTCACAGGCCTGGATGTCAGGCAGGCTATGCACGCAAATTCACCTTTGGCCTGAATCTTCGCCCGGAGCCATGCCCGAGGTCTCATCTTCGTCTTGCAGAGGCTCATAGTCCATTGCTTCCGCAACATAGAGGAGCCTGTCCACCTCCTGCATCATCTCCTGCAAGTCGTCATCGATCCTTTGGTGGCATTCGTCCGATGAATCCAGAGATCTCTTCAGCTCGGCCAAGAGCTGTTCATCATCCATATCAAGCAGCTCGCAGATCCTGCTCCGGACATCCTTCGAGTCTGGCATGGCCTTTTATTGATGACGAACGTATTTGAGACTTTGCTCAGCAGTCCGGACGGGCCCGGCAGTCAGATATATCTATGCGAAGGGTCCTCCCTAGGACAAGGAGATCTGACAGATGATCAAGCGATGTCCTCAACACGGATTGTTCAGGGGAGAGCATTGTGAGTGCGGCTCCGCCGGCCAGCTTCTTTTGGACGATGCCAAGACGGAGCAGCTTGGCCGGCTGGTGGCGGGCTGTCTCCGTCATTTCCCCGGAGATCTGGGGCTGGTCATGGACAGCCGTGGCTGGGTGGATCTCTCAAAGCTGGCTGCTGTGGTGGCCAGCAGGCATCGATGGGCCGGCAAAGACATGATTGTGGCATTGGTTGCCTCGGATTCCAAGAAAAGGTATGAGATCGCCGGGGATAGAGTTCGAGCCAGGTACGGCCATTCGGTTGACGTCGATCTTGACCACCCGGAAAATAAGCTGCCTAAGCTCTACTACGGGGCCAGCGAGGAGGAGGCGGACCGGATACTTGAGATCGGCATCAAGTCGGCATCGCAAAGGTATGTCCATCTCTCCACCACTCCGGAGAAGGCCTGGCATGTGGCCACGTTTCGCACCGGAAACCCCCGGGTAATCCAGGCCGATGCCGCAGCCGCTCAGGCCGAGGGAGTCAGAATGATGACCGTGAGCGATGACATCGTCATATCTGAGACCATTCCCGCACGATTTCTCAGCATACTGAAGGCTCAGGATATCCGGAGATAGGATCGAGCCGGAGAAGCATAGCAAGCATCATTAGCATCCATAAAAGCCTTGCCTGTTACCTGCCAAAGCGCCTATTTCGCCTTTGGCTGTCTCTGATGGCGCGCAGAAGGTCGATCTTTCGCATCTCCTTCCAGTTGACATCGGTAAAATAGAGTTCTGAGTAGGCCGCCTGCCAGATCATGAAGTCGCTCAGCCTCTTTCCACCGGCTCTGATCACCAGATCGGGCTTTTCGCAGAAGCGAAGGTGCGATTCGATGGTCTTCTCATCTATCTGGTCGGGGCTGATGCGCCCGCACTCCACTTCCTGGAGAATGCCTCGAAATGCCTCTGCCACCTCGCGTTTGCCTCCGTATCCCAGGGAGATGACCACACTGAGTGGGCCGCCCCGGCCAGTCTCCACTATGCCCTCTGCGGTATGAAGGCTGACCTTCGCGGGGGCGCGGACTAAAATGCCGGCGATCTCGCGGCAGAGCAGGGATTCGTCGTCGCTCACATAGAGCACCAGGGAGGGCAGACTCAGGGATACGCTCCAATCTATGAGATCGCACAGACGCTGCCGTCCGACTCCGGACAGGTCGCCGGAGCTGAGGACCACGGCCACGCAGCCCGGCAGATTGGCCTTATCGATCCGGGATAAGAGGAGATGCTCGTAGAGGCGGTAAATCATATCAATTCCACAGAATCCATCTCATAGGCAAAGTATTTTTGCGATGAAAACCCTGCCATGTTTTCGTGGATAGAGAGGATATGGCCAGGCTGGCGATGGGGCTGTTGGTGCTGCTGCTGCCAAGCCTGGGAGCTTTCACCGTCCTCCCCCTGGCGGCGATCTTCCTCCTGGATAAGGGATCGCGTCTCCTGTCGGCATCCCTCGCCCTGCTGCTCATCATGAGGCCGGCCCTGGCGGTCACGGACACCAATCTGCCCCTTTATGTCATTGCCATATCCTTTGTGGCGGCCACGTTTGCGCCCCTGGCCTTTCGCAGGTTCGACAGCCTTGCGGGAAGCATCGTCTATCTGCTCATCACCATCGGCCTCGGCTATCCTGCGGCCAGGCTGATTTCGGGGGCTGCCCTGTCCCCGGAGAGGATCTTATTCCTGGTCATACTGGGCGGCCTGTCCGGGGCCTTTCTGCATCATGCCTCGAGGGAGCGCGACTTCACTGTGCCCTTTGGGACGGCCATGGTCATGTGGCTCTTTTCATTCGACTATCCCCTGCCGGAGCTGCAGCGTATCCTCATTATATGCATTTTCGCCCTGCTCATCGGCATCGGGGCCTATTATGCCAAGGCTGCTGACTCAGATGCCGTTTTAAGCGAGACTTTAGTCTGCCTGCTGGTGATCCTCTTTGCCGGTGTCACCTGGTTTCTGCTGCTCCTCGCCTTCTATCTGCTGGGCGGAGCCTTTACTCGCTACGGATATTCTCAAAAGCTGAAGATGGGCATCGCCCAGTCTCACGGGGGTGTGCGCGGCTACAAGAACGTCTACAGCAACAGCCTGGCGGCTCTGGCCATGGCCATCTGCTATGGCGTCTACGGCAGCGACATATTCCTCTATGCCTTCGTCGCCTCCGTGGCCACCGCTAACGGAGACACTTTGGCCAGCGAGATCGGTGAGACCAGCCGCTCCCGGCCGCGCATGATTACCACCTTCAGGGAGACAGAGCCCGGCGTGGATGGGGGTGTCACTCCCCTGGGCGAAGCTGCCTCATTTGCGGGAGCGCTGCTCATCGGCCTGCTTGCCACGGGCATGGGCATGGCCGGATACTCGGCGGTCCTGGTGGGGGCGGTGGGCGGATTTTTGGGCACCAACTTCGACAGCCTGCTGGGTGCGACGCTGCAGAGCCGGGGCATTTTAAGCAACAACGGGGTGAACCTGGCGGCGACGGCCTTCGGGGCGGCCCTGGGTGCGGCCATGTGGTATATCCTGCAAATTATTTAGGGTTGAAGGCCAATGGCATTTCATGAAGATCTTCGCCATATTGGGCGATCCCGTGGAGCACAGCCTCTCTCCCGTCATGCAGAATGCGGCTCTACGAGCCCTGGGAGTGGACGGCTGCTACATCGCCCTTCGCGTCGCGCACAGCGACCTGTCCCCTGCCCTGCACGGGGCAGAGGCCATGGGCTTTGCCGGACTGAATCTGACCATTCCCCTCAAAGAGAAGGCCCTGGAGATGGATTTCCTGCGGCTGGACCCTCTGGCCGAGGCCATCGGAGCGGTGAACACCATAGCCTTCGCCGGGCGCAAGAGTTGTCCGAGCGACACGGGCTATGCGAGCGATACGAGCGGCATGAAAGATACGAACGGCCTGAGCATGAGCGGCATGACCGGCTACAACACAGACGGCTGGGGAGCGCTGCTGGCGTTGCAGAGGGCCGGCGTGGCCGTTAAGGGCAGCCGGGTCCTGCTCATCGGCGCGGGTGGGGCGGCGAGAGCCATCGGCTATACTCTGGCCAGTGAGGGCGCAGATCTGAGCATCGCCAACCGCAGCCTGGAGAGGGGCCGGCAGCTCGCCGCCTCTCTGGGAGCATCCGCCTGCCGATTGGCCGACCTGGATATGGTTATGCCGGGGGTGGATACCATCATAAACTGCACTTCGGTGGGGATGAGAGAGGGCGACGGCCGGCTTATTGAGGGCAGCCTTCTCAGGCCTTCCCAGACGGTCTTTGACATCGTATACAACCGGGAGACAGAGCTGCTACAGGACGCCCGTGCCGCCGGGGCGAAGGCCATCGATGGAGTGATGATGCTGGTCTATCAGGGGGCCAAAGCCTTGCAGATCTGGACGGGCAGGGAGGCGGACGCTGCCGTCATGGAGAGGGCCGTTCGCGAGGGGCTGGCGAGAAGGGTGAGCGCAGGACGGAAATAGCGGCATCGGATTTGATGATGTTGATTTTGAGAGAAGCTCTGTGGATGGCGGCAGGTGGCGCGATGAAGAAGATGTTGATTCTGGGTGGGACGGGCGAGACTGGCTCCTGGTTTGCCCGCTACTTCAAGCAGAGGGGCTATGATGTGGCCGTCTGGGGGCCGAGCGGCAAGGTGGATGTGGCGGAGAGGCTGGGGGTGCGCTACGCCCATGACATGAAGGCCGAGGTTGAGAAGAGCGACGTTGTCCTGGTGAGCGTGGTCATCGACAGGACAGTTCAGGTCATCCGGGAGGTCGCGCCCCTCATGCATCCCGGAAGCCTGATCATGGATGTGACGAGCGTCAAGACCGGGCCGGTCAAAGCCATGAAGACCTATGCCCCCAAGGGGGTGGAGGTGCTGGGAACTCATCCCATGTTCGGCCCCACCATGAAGAGCCTCTCAGGCCAGACCATCATCCTCACGCCGGTGGAGGGAAAGACGGGAGGGTGGCAGCAGGTCATGAGGTCCCTCTTCGAGTCGGACGGGGCCAAAATCGAGGTCATTGATGCGGCGGAGCATGATGAGATCATGGCGGTGGTGCAGGCCCTCACCCATTTCGCCATCATCGGCATAGGCTCGGCTCTGCGCGCCCTGGACTTCGACGTGCAGAGGTCGAGGCGTTTCATGTCGCCGGTCTACGAGATCATGATAGACTTCGTGGGCCGGATACTGGATCAAAATCCGGAGCTTTACGCCTCCATCCAGAAGAATCCCAAAGCCATGGCCGTCCGCCAGACGTTTGTGGCCGAGTGCATGAGGCTGTGCGAGCGCGCCGACGCCGGCGACACCGAGGGCTTCAAGCAGATGATGAGGGACGCGGCAGAGCACTACGGGGGAACTCATGAGGCATTGGCGCGGTCGGACGGGGTGATCCAGGCCCGGATAGGCCGGACGGGGGAGAAGGACCCTACCAGCTCATCGGGTCAAACTCCGTCGCCGGGTCGTCCCTGAGCATGCCGTAGCCGGCCTGCACAAACATTTTATTAAAGTTTTTGTCCAAATTGACTGTACCGTTGGCGTTTGCCCTGTAGACCACGCACATCCAGCATCCCCCGCTGTCCCGGCCGGTCTGGTTGTCTATATCCAGGAAGACCTGAGTGCCCATCAGATTGTCGCGGGAAAACTCCCTGGCCTGAAGGCTGGCCTGTGTGTTGGCCATGACCGCCCACACATCGGCCAGCCGAACACATCCTATGCCGCTGACTTCGAATGTGGCTCCATCCACGATCCTGGTCACAGATCCTGTGGCCTCCTGGGGGTGGCAGGAAGCGGCAGGGCAGAATAGGGCGATGAGGGCGAGGAGGATCAAAGAGGATGGGATTGGGACGGGTGGCCAAAGCTTCTTCATGGCAATCATATCGAGGATTCCTATTTACCCATGAATCAATCGATAGATTCACTTAAAACGAGCCACA
>DAOPZB010000063.1:0-8883 GCA_035353195.1 Methanothrix sp.
ATAGATCATGACCGGGACGGAGGCGAGAGAGAAAGCCAATCCGAATAAAAAGCTCAGCTTATCCACCCTTCCAAAGACAAGCTCGTATCCCAGAAATGGCAGATGCCATGAAGTGTAGGGAATCTCTCCAAATGCTCCCGTATACATGAGTGCGACGTCAATCAAGGCCGCCAGTGGGGGGATGATCAGGTATCCCTTTTTCCACCTGCCCTTGAAGAGCGGCACGAATAAAGCTCCGATGATCAGCAGAAATCCCGGATGCACCCAGCCGATCATCAGCTTTACACCCCCTTCTTTTCATAGTAGTCTTCTTCTTTCGAGAGCCACAAGCGTAATACCTTTGCTGCGTAGATGAGGAAGGTAAATGCAGAGAAGCCGAATATGGCATAAAAGGCAGTTGTCTCCTGCCAGCCAAACTCGATTGGCCACTTTATGAATAGGCCGGCGATCACCATTACAATAAGGGAGAAAGCAACGATTGTGAGGAATAGGTTCCCGTGTCGGTGGCGTGGCTCTGCTGTTCCTAGAAAGAGAAAGACGTACCCGACAATGCCCAGGAGGGCGAGAACTGCCAGTATTGGATCCATTTTTGTCATCCCCTTATCATACTTTAATAATTATCATAATATATCCATAGCTACCGATGCCACAAATGCCAGGAACGACAGAGTCACAGCCAGGAGCGCCCAGCCGAGCATCTCCGAGGGCAAGCCATAGTAGGTATGCCAGAAGTAATCGCATCTCTCCTTCGCTCCGTCTTCCTTCTCACTGGATTGTCCCGTCCCGTCCTGCATATCTCTCTCTCCTGACATCCTCGCTAACCTCATCTCTAACGCGGCTCATCTGACTTTTACCAGCCAGACATCCTCTTTTCCTGCCCCAAACGACTCGGTAACTCCCGCTATGACATATCCTCCGTCCTCTGTCTCCTGCACGCAGTTGCCCCAGTCATTGCCGCTGCCGCCATATGTCCGGTTCCACAGGGAAATTCCCTTCTCATCGGTCTTGATCAGCCATAACCTCCCATGGCGGGAAGAATAAAAAATCCGGGAGTAGCCGCTCAAATTTTCCGAAGATACTGTTTTGTAGCCGGCGATGACATACCCCCCGTCTTCGGTCTGAACAACAGATGCTCCTGATTCGAAATTGCTTTCGCCGAAGGTCATGTCCCATTCTTCGCTGCCCCTGGAATCGGTCTTTATCAGCCAGACATCTCCATCACCTGCGCCGAAGGACTCGGTAAATCCGGTGACGATATATCCGCCATCACGGGTTTGCTCCACCGATAATCCCAAGTCCCTGTTTGATCCTCCGAAGGTCTTCTGCCATTGCATTGTCCCATTGGAGTCCGATTTGATCAGCCAGACGTCCTCTTTGGCGGCATCTGATGGCTCTGTGTATCCGGTGATGATGCAGCCGCCATCCCCGGTCAATTGAACGCTGGCCGCTTCGGAATTCACCCTGCCCGTAACTATGTCCCGAATTTTGTTCCCCTGGGAGTCGATCCTGATGATCCGGGCCTTCCTGCCTTCGGAAAATGATGCATATCCTGCTATGATGTATCCGCCGTCCTTCATCTGCTGGCCGGAGAATCCCATGTCCTCACCGGACATGCCGTAGGTCTTCTGCCAGACGACATCACCTCTGTCATCGGTCTTTATGACCCACAGATCATAATTGCCGATGATCCAGAAGGACTTCTTTCCGCCCACTATGAGGTAGCCGCCGTCTTCGGTCTGCTGCACGAAAAAGCCCATGTCCTTGCCCAGGCCCCCGTAGGTCCTATCCCATTCCTTTTTTCCCTGGGCATCGGTCTTTATCAGCCAGAGGTCTCCTCTGTGCTGCACCTTGATCAGCCAGGAGAACGGTGCGTCTGCACCGTAAGAGGAGGTATATCCGGTGACGATATATCCGCCGTCCCGGGTTCGCTGGAAGAATGTGCCCACATCGCTGCTCGAGCCCCCGTAGGTCCTGTTCCATTCCTCCTGGGGGATGCGACCCGGCGAAGAGGCATTGAACTGGATGGATGTCGCTATATCGGAGCTGGCAGCTAAGGGCATCGATACCATCAGCAGCATAAAGGCCAGGCATTCGTGCATCATATTGCTTTTAGCCACCTCCAAACAGGTCTGATATCGCCATCCTGGCCAGGTCGTAGATATAGAAGATATTTTGATTGAAGAAGAAGGCTAAAGAGAGGAGTGCAGTTATCGCCAGGGGAGCCACCATCAGCAGAGGAGCCTCGGTTATCTTTTCCCTGCCGCCCTCTCCCGCCCCTCCCGTCTCCTCAGCAGTACCGGCAGGGGACTTGAAGAAGGCCGTCAGGATTATGGGGAAGAAGTAAATCACGTCCAGCAGCGAGCTTATCAATATGACTGCCAAAAATGCCAGACCGTAGGGCGATCCCACCGCATAGGCTCCCTTGCAGAGGAACAGCTTGCTTATGAATCCGCAGACCGGTGGAATTCCGGCCATGCCGATGGCCGCCACGCTGAAGGCCAGCATGGTCACGGGCATCTTTTTGCCCAGGCCGGCCATCTCGCTGACCTTGGTCTTCCCTGTGGCTGCCAGTATGGCTCCTGCACAGAGGAAGAGGGTGATCTTCATGTATCCGTGAAAAGGTATGTGCAGCATGGCGCCCTCTATGCTGTCTCTGGTGAGAAGGGCCGCGCCCAAAATGATGTAAGAGAGCTGGCTTATGGTTGAGTAGGCGAGCCTCCTCTTCAAATTGTCCTGAGTGATGGCAAAGAAGGAGCCCACGATCATGGTGAATCCGGCGATGCAGGCCAGGGCCAGCCACAGGCCGACCTCCTGCATCAGGTCCATGCCCAGGACATAGCCCACGATGCGCACAATTCCAAAGACCCCGGCCTTGACCACGGCTACGGCATGCAGCAGGGCGCTCACCGGGGACGGGGCGATCATGGCCGTGGGAAGCCAGGAATGAAAGGGCATCCAGGCCGCCTTCATAAATCCCAGGAGGAAGGCGAAGAACAGCCCGGTTACTACAATAGGTGAGGCGGATGCCAGTGCTCTGATTCCGCCGGGGGTGAACTCAGTGGTGCCGGACAGGTAATAGGTGATCGTGATCCCCAGGAGGAGGAAGGCACCGGCAGGCATGAGATAGGCCAGATATTTGTGCCCGGCGGCAAGTGCCTCCGGTGTCTGCTCGTGAATGACCAGCGGATAGGTGGAGACGGTTATTACCTCAAAGAATAAGAACAGAGTGATCAGATTAGCCGAGAGGGCCACTCCCACAGCTCCCATTATGGCAAAGCAGAATGCGAAGAAGTATCGCGTCTGAGCATGTTCTTTTAGCGCTCGCATGTATCCTATGGAATAAAAGGAAACCAGCACCCAGAGGGAGGAAGCAGTTATGGCAAAGATCTCGCCGAAGGCATCAACCTTGAATCCGATGTAAATGTCTTTGAACATCGACTGGAAGAGGATGCATCTTACGGTCTCTCCCCCGGCGATCAGAGGTGCCATGGACAGGACGAGCAGGAACATGGCTATGCTTGCGGCTATTGTCCAGGCCTCTCTGATGTTGGGGTGCTTTCGGCAGAGAAGTATCAGAGCTGAGGCTACCAGCGGGCAGAGGAGAGCGATCAGCGGAGTCATCAGTTCGGTCATATGGTTGCCTCCATCCTCAAATTCGATAAGATGTGATTGATCAGAGGCGAGGGAATATCCGTAAGCCAAATGACGCCCAGGATGATGCAGAGAGAGGCCAGGGCTAAAATGGGGGCGATCATGCTGAGGGGAAGGGGACGGCCGCTTTTTGCCGAATTGGAGGGGCCGCTGGGTGCAGCCTCCTGCACGGTGGCTGGTGCATCTGAAGCAGCCTCTGCCGGATCATCTGCTCCTCTATGCCTGGCAAAGTACATCCGGTCAATCACCCTCCAGAAGTAGATCAGGTTGAGAAGGCCGCTGATGAGCAGCACGGCTACAAAGGGATACTGAGATGCATCCAGGGAAGCGATAATCAAGAACACCTTGGAGGCAAATCCTGCCGTGAAGGGAATGCCGATCATGGAGAAGGCGGCAATGGTGAACGCGGCACAGACGTGGGGCATCTTCTTTCCCAGGCCCTCAAAGTCCCTGATATCCCTGAGCCCCTCTTGCTGGCGGATGGCTCCGGCGCACATGAAGAGGCAGCCCTTGCCCACGGCATGATTGAGGATGTGGGCCACAGCTCCCACCAGCCCCCAGGGAGAGAGGGGTGAAAGCCCCACTCCCAGGAGAATGTAGCCCATCTGCGACACCGAGGAGTAGGCCAGCATCCGTCTCAGGTTCCTCTGCTTGATGGCCCAGATGGAGCCGGCCAAGATGGCAGCCGCCGCCACCCAGCAGATCACCAGGTCCAGGCCTATGTAATGGCGTATGAAGTCCAGGGTGAAGACGGAGTAGAACAGCCGCAGGAGGATGTAGAACATCACCTTCACATGCACTGAGGCCATCATCGAACTGACGGTGGACGGGGCATAGGTATAGACATCAGGCTGCCATAAATGGAGCGGGAATATGTAGGCCTTGATCATCACCCCCACCACAATCATGGCAAAGCCCATCTGCACTGCTTTGTTGTCGTAGACCAGGGGTAATAGCAGCCTCATATCTGCGAAATTGAGCGTCCCCGTGGCAGAATAAAGCCAGCAGACACCGAAGATGTACAGGCAAGCTCCAATTGATCCCATTATCACATAATTGTAGGCCGGCCGCAGAGCCCGTCCCCCGGCCACGGCTATCAGGGCGTAAGCAGTGAGGGAGGCGATCTCCAGCCAGATGAACATATTGAACAGATCGCCGGTGACTGTTATGCCGTACAGTCCCGCGGCCATCAGTTGAATCAGGGTGTAGAATGTGACGTGCTTTCTTTCCTCTATCTCAAACTCCACATTTCTTTTAGAATATATTAAACCTAATATCACAATTGATATTACTATTATCAGCAGGTAGGCATTCATGGCATCTACCACATACTCAATTCCCCAGGGCGGCCTCCACCCTCCCTGCCAGTAGCGTATCGGCCCCTCGGTGAGCACATGGTTCAGGACGAATATGGACAGGAATAAGAAGAAGAAATTCATGGCCAGGGACATGAAGAACGGCAGCCTGCGGTTGATATATCCGGCGAGCAGCATGGTATATGCCAGGAACATGGACAGGCCGACGATGATCACCGGGAAATGCTCGACAAGCAGCATATCTCAAAGCACCCCCCTGCGCTCAAATTCCATTTCTTTCTCTATTATTTCGTCCTCTTCTATGGTCCCGTATTTCTGGTATATTCTTATGACAATGGCCAGGGCTACGGCAGTTGTCGCTGCGCTGACCACGATTCCCGTCAGCATGAGGACGTGGGGCAGTGGATTGGCATAGATGTATCCTTTTTCGGCTGCCTGCATCCAGAGGATGGGCGGGGTCTGCGTCTTCAAGCCCCAGCTTGTGAGTATGTCCCTTCCCACGTCACCCAGGGATACGACCCACAGGAAGAAGGCTGTCTGGAATATGGACAGTCCGATGAGCTTTTTCAGGAAGTTCTTCTTGACAATGGTCGCAGTGAGCCCTATGATGATGATGAACATGGCAATCCAGAAGTTGTACTTTTCCAGGAAATGCTGGACTATCCATTCCATCATTCCCCGCCACCTCCCATCTCATCCTCCTCCTTCCAGGCCAGATCGAAGTACTGAGAGACGAAGGAGGCCATCACCGTCAGTCCAATGCCGACAGATATCATATATCCCACCAGAAACGAACGCGAGACGGGAACGCCCACAAAATCGGACACCGGCCAGAAGGCGGGCATATTCAGCCACTGAGCCGTGGCCATGCTGAAGAGGATGCAGATCCATCCGGCCCCATTATAGAGAAATAGGCCGAGGCTTTTAAATAAAGCATTTATGGACTCAGGCATTTTTTCTCTTCCCTTCTCATGGCCGAAGACGGTTATGTAGAGGATGAAGCCTGCAGCCAGAATCGTTCCTCCCTGAAAGCCTCCTCCCGTTCCGCCCGTTCCTATCATCACATAGAGGCCGAATAATAAGATCAACGGGAACATCAGATTCGTTGTTACCTCTATTATTACGTCCCTTTTGTTTTCCCGCCTTTCAGGAGTCATAGTCTTCCCCGCCTCCTCATCAGCAATATGACGCCGATAGCACCGGTGAGGATGACCGTCTCCTCGCCCATGGTATCATAACCTCTGTAGTCGGCCAGCCCCGAGGTCACAGCATTGATGATAAAGGTCTCCTCTTCCGTCCTCTCCGTGACCCTGACCGGCCAGTTGTACCTGTAAACGGAGAGCTCTCCACTATCATCAGAAATAAAATAGTATTGTTGTGGTTCATTATAGAAGATCTCGCCCTCCTCTATCAGGACATCCCATCCCGCTTTAGTATAGATCCGTCCGCCCAGCCATGTGCCTTTCTCGATGTATTCCACCTCGTAGCTGCCCTCCTCCAGTGTGGGATAGTTTTCATTCTGACAGCCTTCGCAGGTAGGACCTTTGATAAAACCCAGGTCATAGATTCCTGTTTTAATCTCTTCAGGAACGATCCCAGCATTGAGGCTCTCCGCCAGGCCGGCATCGGCATCGATGGAGAACAATTTAATGTATTTATTCACAGCAGAATTCTCGTCTCCGAAGGCCGGGATATCCTCGACCGCATAGAGAGAGATTGCGGTGAGAAGGACTGCAGTGACGAATCCCATCCAGGTCAGAGATTTCACAGCAGGAAGATTCATTCCTTCTCCCACCTCGGTACCCTTGATAGGCATGCCATCATCAGGGCAGTTGAGGCACCGGCACCTACAGCCGCCTCGGTAAAGGCCACATCGCATGCTCCGAGCTGCAGCCAGACATTAGCCATGATGAAGCTATAGGCTCCCGTGAGGACTATGGCCGCCAGGAGGTCTTTGACCCATAAGGCGGCTATTGCTATGATCAATAGAAAGAATAAAAGCAGCAGATCGATGGGGACTATCATCTCTTCTCGCCTCCCTCCTCCATGAATACATAACCTACTTTCTTCTGCATGGTCTGCTCTTCAGTGAGGGAATCGGCGGGACCTTTTGCTATGGCATGGACGATATACCGGCCTTTTGCCGGATCCACGTCAATGGTAATCGTGCCCGGCGTCAGTGTAATGGAGTTGGCGAATGTGACCAGGGCAAAATCGCTTCTTAAAGTGGTATCAAATTCAATTATCCTGGGGTCCACCTCAAGAGTGCCGAAGACCCTTTTGGCCACATCGATGGATGCCAGGTAGATCTGCCATAGCTCCCAGGCCACATATGGAATAAACCTCTGTAGCTTCAAGAGCACCTTTTCCCCCCGGCCCGGCACGAATATCTCATATGTCAGAAACGTAACTATTAATGCAGATAGGACTCCTCTGGATACCTTGGAAAGATCGTAAGGCTCAGGCAGGTATACCGTCCAGGCTGATAGAAGCAGCCAGAAGGCGAGCATGACGCAGAATGTCAAAAGAATGGAGAATGTCCTGTGTGCTTCTTTCATCTCTGCCATATCCGTCACGCCCTCTTGTCACCCTTTTTCCAGACCGGGAGGCCGGTGACGTAGGCCGCTTTCATCAGAGCATGCGTTCCCGTCGGCCCGGCAAATAAATAGAAGGCCGACACCAGGAGAAGCTTTATGGTTATGAAGGTAAAACCTTCGTAAATCATGCAGCCGAGTATTATCAGTATCTGCCCTAAAGTGTCGCATTTGCCGGTGGCATGCAGGCGGGTGTAAAAATCCGGAAACTTCAGGAGGCCCACTGTACCGGTTATCATGAAAAATGCACCTGCTGCTAAAAATACTGTCGATATCACATCTATCGCGAGCATAGTTCTCCCCTTTCTGCATATTTGGCGATAATTATCGTTCCAATAAATGCAATTGCAGCATACATCAATGCGATATCGATGAATTGGGGCCTTTCAATGATATAGCCCACCACAATCAGGAGGACTATGGCCTTTGTCCCTATCACATTGGCGGCAATTATGCGATTAAACGTCCCCGGTCCGTGTATGGCCCTGTATGAGCATACTAATATTGTAATTGCAATTATAATCCCTACTGCAAGAAATGGAATGATCATCATATTTAATGTTGATCATTATCATATATGTAGTTTTCGCATTCTAAAAAGCAATCTGTATAGTCTTTAAATAGGACTATATAGATGGTTGCCCCATTCAATTAATTATCAGCATTAATTGTTATATTCGGCCGTTAAACAACCGCATTGGCCGCCATCCGAATAAATTAAATATATTATTTGCATAATAATAGTTGCCTGGGGAGAGTGAGCTGTCGCTATTTTCTGCGGACAATGATGGGGAAATAGGAACGGGTGCTGTCTCAGCGAAAACTTCATCATCAATACATGCTAATAATCCCTATCGAGGCATGGCAATGGATATATTGCACCTGAAAAAGACCAAACCGCCCCTTTCTGTTGACGAGTTGATCGAAAGAGCTGCCAGATCATGGGATCCTGATTTTCCTGGAAGGGATGAACTGCCTCGCAAATATGCCGATATCTGCCGAAGCGCAGTTAAGCTGGCCCTGATAAAGGGACAGAATCGAGTGGCTTGTCTGCACGACCTGTGCCGGACCCGGGGGATAGACGAATCGGAGGTCATCTTTGCGCTGGAGGAGCTTGGCAGCAGAATTGAACTAGGGGAGTGTGCATCCGGGCAGATGCAGAGGATGCAGGCTGCCCTCACGTCAAAGACCAGAGACCTGTGGCAACGTCTGCGCTGACGGCGAGATGCCACTCTCTGCGGATAACAGAAAGTGGTTCATTCTCCCTGAGATCTTCTGGCGCGCTTGTACATGAAGTAGCCAACCAGGCAGAAGGCAACCCC
>DAOPZB010000064.1:0-8775 GCA_035353195.1 Methanothrix sp.
ATCATCATGTCCAAAACTCCTTTCTCTTGCCCTTCATCATCAGATACATGAAGAACGGAACGCCAACGATGGAGGTCATTATCCCTGTCGGTATGATGGTTGGAGCCATCAGATTCATTCCCACGGCATCCGCTGACATCAGCACCAGCGCCCCCAGCACTCCGGAAGCCGGTATGAGGAAGCGGTGATCTCCTCCTATGACCATGCGGGCCATGTGAGGTGCGACCAGTCCCACAAAGGCGATGGTCCCCATGAAGCAGACTATTGTGGCCACGAGCAGGCTGCTGACCACCATTATGAATATGCGCGTCCTCTCGGCATTGACTCCGATGCTTTTGGCTGTCTCATCCCCGGCGGTCATGATGTTGAGGTCCCAGCATTTGCTCATGAGCAGGGGTATGCAGATTAAAAATACGGCCAGAAGTATCTGGGAGTTGGCCCAGGAGAAGGCAGCGAGGTCTCCCATTCCCCAGTTGGTCATGAGCCGGAGCTGCTCGTCGCTGGCGAAATACTTGAGAAGCTGGCTTATGGCCGTGAAGAAATAGTTCACTGCTATCCCCGCCAGCACCAGGTTCTCAGATGTGGCTCCCTTGATGGCGGCAAGGCCGATAATGAAAAGTGAACAGAACAGAGCGCAGACAAAGGCGTTGCCTATTATGAAGTAGGGTCCGCCAAATAGGGTAAAGCCCAAAACTGCGGCGATGGATATGCCGAACTGCGCTCCGGCGGTGATGCCCAGGGTGAAGGGGCTGGCAAGAGGATTTTTGAGAACAGCCTGCATAACGCATCCGCAGATCCCCAGGCCGAAACCGGCCATTACTCCGCCCAGGATGCGGGGAAAACGGATATTCCAGACAACCCTGGATGTGAGCGCATCCACTGTGAAGTGATCGGGGAAGAAGTGGGCCAGAAGCGCTGCATAGGAATCGCCCACTGATATGTTGAGTGGGCCCAGTGTGATGATGAATCCTGTGAGCAGGACGAGGAGTCCGACAATGCCCAGTACGAAGAAGATCCTGATGAACTTGAACCTTTCATGGGCCATCTCCGAACTGCTCTTCTTGCCTGCCCTCCGGGACCGGGCGAAGCCGGCATCGGGCTTGCCCCGGAAGAATAATGTGCGAAAGCTAGTCATTTAAAGCCCGTCATTTTCTTTCCTTCGTCTCTCATCCATCATTTGTTGACCGCAGCCGCCCGGGCCAGCCCCATAAAAAGTGGAAGATCTGAATCCTTCTGTCCGCCATCCGATCCGATTGAGACCACTATCAGGTTCTTCTCCTTGGCAATCTCGGTGAGCGTCTGGAACTCCCGCAGCTTGAGGGCGCTGGGCTTGTCCTCGTACATATCTGCGGCCTCGTTCATCATCTTGGAGGCCTGGAACTCTCCCTCCGCCAGGATGATGCGGGCCCTCTTCTCCCGTTCCGCCTCTGCCTGGCGGGCAATGGCGCGCAGCATGTTTTCTGGCAGTGACACATCCCTCATCGTCACCATCACCACATGCATGCCCCAGGGCTCGGTGGTCGAATCCAAAATCTCCTTTATCCTCTTATTCAGGTCGTCTCTATCGGAGAGTATGGTGTCCAGTTCGTTTTGGCCCAGAATGTCTCGCAGGGTAGTCTGGGCGAGGAGAAGGGTTGCCGCCTCGAAGTCTTCCACTTCGACTATGGCCCTGGTGGCCTCAACTACCTTGTAGTAGATGACTGCATCCACCTCCAATGTGACATTGTCGCTGGATATCACCGTCTGTTTGGGAACATCCAGCTCCCTCACTCTCATATCCACTCGAACCATTTTGTCCACTAGCGGAATGAGGGGAAAGAGGCCCGGGCCCCTCTCCTTCTTGATTTTTCCAAGGCGAAATATAACCGCTCTTTCGTACTGTCTGACCACACGGAAGGAGGAGGCCAGCAGGATGGCGACAAGAGCCGCCCCTGCCAGAAGGGAAATGGATACCATCGACTTTTCCTCCTAAGCAGAAAAGGGCGGTCGGGCCTTCTGCCAGGAGATCAAGACCTGCTTATGATGGCGGTTCAGGCACAGTCCATCTCCTTCCTTGACCAGCCTCTGGGAGAGACACTCCTTCAGATCCGCCTCCTTCTCGGCCGGCAGCTCATGCATCTTCTTCCATCCATCCACTGCCTCATCGAGGTTCTTGTACTGCTCTTTGGAGTGCCACTGCATAACCTTGATGTCAGCGAGAATATTCATATCGGCGAGCAGGTTGTAGATAATGAGATAGCCAGCCGGACCGATCTCATCTCGGCCGTGCCTGATATGTTCCCTTTCCAGCCCATCTTTTCCCGCCTTCAGGAACTGTCTAAAGCCGTCGTCCCTCTTGCCGTCGGCAAAGGTGAAGATGTAGACCGCTCTTTTGGCCAGAGAATCCATTTTGGCCAGGGCCGCCTTCAGATCATAAACACCCAGAGAGTTTGAGGAGATGACCACATCGTGCTGCTCCAACTCTCCATCAGCAACGTCCTGCCAGCTCTTCTGGATGCATCGGACGTTCTTTATGCCTTCAGAAGCCAGATTCTCCTGCAGGCAGGAGAGCATCCCTACAGACTGATCGAGTGCGGTCACACTTTTGGCCAGGCGGGCCATAGGCAGGGCCAGCCGGCCGGTGCCAGCTCCTACATCCAGCACGGTCTCGCCGGAGGTGAGGTCTAGCATTGCCACCTGGCTATTCGACCTCTCTTTGTTCTTCATGACTCGCTTATTAAACTCTTGGGCTCTGGCGTCCCAGTGGGCCGCCAGGTCTTTGCCATGATGGTGAAAGCCGCCTGAATGAGTGGCCTTCCACAGCTCATCCCAGTTGATGATTCCCGTCATTGATGCATCCACCTATTTCAGGCTGTCAAGGTACTCTCTGGGCCAGACCAGGTAGTCGGCATATTCGGAGAAGACGCCGTCCACTCCCAAAAAGGCCTCGAATATCTCATTGCCCTCCTTTTCCAGGTCCAGGTCCTTGAACTCCTCGGGGTGCATGACCTTGGCCATATACATCATGTTCAGGAGGTTTCTATCGGGTGGAGTGCCGCGGCAGTGGGGATAGAAGCAGTTGTAGACATCTGCATTCTTTATGGCCTCAATCGAGGACAGCTCCGGGCTGTTCTTGATGAAGTCAAGGCCGGTGTTGTTTCCGGCATCGCTGTTGGATATGAAAATGAAGTCCGGGTTCCAGGCGATGATCTGCTCCAGGGCAACGTTGACCGTCGAACCGTTGATCTCTGAGGCGACGTTAACTGCTCCAGCGATGGTCAGGGGGTCGTAGGCGGGCTCGGTGCGGGTGAAGTCCCTGCCCTCTTTGGGATCGTAGAATCCGGCTCCTGCACCGCGAGAGGCGAAGTACACCTTGGGCCTGTCTTCTTCTTTAATTCCGTCAGTTACAGATTTAATCATCTCCACCTTGCCCTTGGCAAAGGAGATCAGCTCTTCGGCTTTGTCCTCGGCATCCAGGGCCTGGCCGGCCACACGAATGCTGTTATAGTAGCCATCGTCGTCGAAGTTCCATCCCTGCCCGCCCAAAACAACCACCGGGCAGCCTATCTTCTGCTCAAAGGCCTCGGCATCCTTCAGGCTTCCGCAGAAAATGATGTCGGGCTGGAGATTGGCGATCTCCTCGAAGTAGATGTCGTATCTGGTGCTGATCTCAGGAAGGTCGGGCATTCGGCCATCTATGATGCTCTCATAGCACCCCTCGCACCCTTCTGCGGTATTGTCGAAGGTCATGGGGCAGAGGCATGATTTGGTGGCCTGCTCTCCGGCGATCAGCTTATCGCCATAACCCAGGGCGATGACGACCCTGGCTTCGTCCGGAGATCTGGTGATTATCCTCTCCAGGGATTTATCCAGGGTGATCTCACGGCCCTGGGTGTCGGTGATAGTCTTTGGGTAGGTGGCCAGGGCGGTAAAGCTCAATAAAAAGATAGAGCATATTAATAATATTACCATCGATCTTTTCGGCAAATAGCATTTATGCATTTATCTTCCTCCAGTATTTTACTAAACTTACCTCATTCCCTCTTTGATGATACAGCAATATGCATTTTTACGCTAATCGTATTAAATATCATATAATACTTAAGACTTTTCGTTATGAAAAATATATGAATATACTCAAATTCTAAATTTTTTTATTTAAGTTAAAAAATTTTTGGAATTTAGTACTGCACCAGTCCCCCCTCCGCCTTGACCTTCATGACAGCCCTCTCGAAGATCAACAGGCTAAGAGGCAGCAGGACGATTGAGAAGAGGGCAAGCGTCAAAATATCAGGTGTCAGCTCTCCCAGAGAATATCCCTGTAGCAGTGCATGTCTCATGCCGTTGACGGAGTAAGTGATCGGCAGGATGCGGGATATGCTCTGCAGCCACTGCGGGAAGACTTCGATGGGGAAGAGCACACCACCGAATAGTTCGGATGTGCCCATGAGCAGCATATTTATGGGGTCTCCCCTTTTGAATACCATGATAAAGCTGGCCGATAGTATGCCTATGCTGCTGAAGCATATTATGGTGAGAATCAGTATTAAAAGCGCTCCACCAATGTTGGCGGCTGTCATGTTCACACCCAGCAGTATGCCTATGATCAGGTAGAGAAGGACCCGGAAGGAGGCGAAGATAAAGCTCCAGAGGGAGGAGAGGGCTATTATGCTGGTTGTAGGGGTGGGCGTGACCAGCATGGCTTCCAATGTGCCCATCATCTGCTCATCGCGAATGCTCTCCGAAAAGCTTCTCAGGGAGATCATGAGATATCCGGAGAAGGCCATGCCTATGAGCACAAATGAAAAGTAGTCCCCGCCATAGGGCTCAAGATATGCAGCAGCCGCGTTGCCCATCATCTTGGCTATGAAGTAGTAGGTCAGTATATTGAAGAGCATGAAGAACATTCTTAAGAAGAAATCGAACCTGTAGCTCATCTGCAGCAAATAGCCCCTCTTGATAAACCATAGCACCTTTTCAAAGGACATCAGAATCCTTTCCTCTTCATGCCCATGCCCAGTCCGTGACCTCTCTTCCCATTTCTGCTCATGAAGAATGGCATGGTGTTGGAGTCTTCCTGAGCAGAGTCCTTGCCAGTGTAAAAAGAAAAGACATCGCGCAAGCTGCTATCTGCAGAGAGCCTGCCCTTAAGCTCATCCGGGCTGGCATGAGCCTTGATTTTACCCTCATCCAGAATGGCCACTTTGTTACAGAGCTCTTCCGCTTCATCCATCTGATGGGTGGAGATGAAGACGGTCTTGCCCCTCTGCATAACGATGTGCTCCTTGATAAAGTCCCTCAGGCTCTTGGCAGCTCCTGGATCCAGGCTTCTTGTCGGCTCGTCCATGAACAGGACTGCCGGGTCGTTTAGAAGCCCCCTGGCAATGGCCATGCGCTGCTTCATTCCTGCCGAATAGTTGAGGAAAGGCTCGTGGGCTCGATTTTTAAGACGGACTACATCCAGGAGTTCCTCCACCCTGTCCCTGGCAATTGAGCGGGGCAAATTATGCAATGTCGCGAAGAATTGCAGGTTCTCCCTGCCGGATAGCCTCCAGTAGAAGCTTCTCTCATCAGTTGTGATGAAGCCAATGCAGGACCTGGCCTTTCCCCCCTCCTTGACTACATCAAAGCCGCCGACATAGGCATTTCCTTCAGAGGGTAGTATGAGGGTGCAGAGGATCTTAATCAAAGTGGACTTTCCAGCCCCATTGGGCCCCAGCAGACCTAAAACCTCGCCCTCCCTGACCTTCAGGTTCACGCCGTCCAGTGTAGTTATTACTTCCCTTCTTCCAGGATTTCTTATCAGATCTAAGAGCCCTCTGTTCAGCACGAATCTCTTGGTCAGATTTTCTGTCTCAATTGAGTACTCCCCGATGAAACCACATCCCTTCATCCTTCATCATAATAATCTCATAGATTCTGATATTATCGGAATAATTAAGACTAATTTAAATCTGGCGGCTATCAAATCATACTAATTCTATCAGAGATTAACAACCTGACTAGTATTACAAATTTAAGCAAAAATCTTAAATAAACATAAATTTCTACAATCTAATTGGAGATATTAAGATGAATATGAAATGCAAAATAATGGCCATGCTACTCATTCTGGCATTTGTTCCGGGATTGACCCTGGCGGACGATGCCGTGATGGAGGAGTTGGGAAGCAAAGCGGCAAAGAATGCCATGCAGGAGCTGAAGGTCGAAAAAGGTGACGCGGATCTTCTGATATTGACCAGCGCCGGGCACGCAAAAGTCGACGGCCAGACCACCCAGGCGGCCATAAAGAGCCTCATGGCGGAGAGCGGAAACAGCATTGGCGATGCCAATCTCTTTCAGGTTCTGCGTCCCCACTGGAAGCCTGTCTGGTTCTACTTCTTCGACAGGGCCACGGGAGAGGCAGTCTTCCTGCAGGCTGACAGTAAGGCTTTGAACGGCAGCCTGGATGAATTCAAGGCAATGCCGGACGAGAAGGTATTCAGCAAGATCTCCAAGGCCAATGTGGATATCGACTATCTGGCCAATCACACCCATGAGGGCAATGAGACATTCGACAAAAAAGCCTTCAACGGCAATGAGTTCTCTCTGGCAGGAATATCCAATGTCTGGGCTCGAGGCGGCTCTTTTGATTTCATCCAGGCCACCTGTTTCCATGACCACCTCTGCCCCGGAGTGACCAGCGGTCTCTTCTTGGCAGAGTTTGTGGAAGAGTTGCTGCCCATCAACAACATCACCGCGGAGAGCTACAAGGTCATAGCCTGTCCCAACTGGTGCAAGGACGACCTTCTCCAGATGTTCTGGGATGCCACACCCGGCAAGAGCGGCATGTATGTGATGGCTCTCACGGATGCTGAAAAGAAAGCAGTGCCCAATATCGCCGGAATTTACATCCGCTGGAATGACACCGCCAAGTCGGGCAATGCCCTGGCCCTGGGCTTCAACTTCAGCGCTGTAGCATTGCCGCAATGGACCGGCCCCTCCTGGGGATCCAAGCTGTACCAGGACATTGTGCTCATGGACTACAAGGACAAGCCTGAGACCTTTATAACTGTTCTCAAGGAGTTTGAGGTGGATGCTGCCAGGCTGGCTCAGATGCAGAATGCGGGCATGCACCCTCTAAAGGTCGCCGGCGTGCTGTAGATCGCAGTGGAGAGGAGCTGCTCTTCAGCAGTTCTCAATTCTCTTTTTCCCCTCTGTTGTTAAATTATTAGGTTTTGTTAGTCAATCTGCTGAAATTTTTATATTAAATTCATATTTATTACTTGATTTTGATTACTAAGTTCTAATTGATATTACCAATGGAAAGATTTTTAAAATAAAATGTCTTATCCGTGAGCTGCAATGTGTTAGCTGAATACTGCACTGAAATCAGGAGGCTACAGGAAATGAAATTGGTGATCTGCGGCAAAGGCGGAAGCGGAAAGAGCACGGTATCGGCTTTGATGGCCAGGGAGATGGCGGCGCGGGGAGAGAAGGTTCTCGTGGTGGACACAGACGAGTCCAACTTTGGGCTGTACAAGCAGCTCGGTCTGCCCCAGCCCAGGGACTTCATGGACTCACTGGGAGGAAAGAAGGGTCTCGGAGAGAGGATGAAGAAGTTCATGAGATCGGAGGGCAAGGAGAAACTGTCCATTCTGGAGGAGTTTTCCCTGGAGGACATTCCAGCGGAGTTGATTGTGGGAGAGGACGGCATCCGGCTGGTGGCCATAGGCAAGATCCATGACTACGGGGAGGGCTGTGCCTGCCCCATGGGAGCTCTCGCCCGTGAGTTCATAGAGAAGCTGAAGGCGGACGGCATGCACGTGATCGTTGACACCGACGCCGGCATAGAGCACTTCGGGCGAGGAGTTGAGGCCGGCTGCGATAAAATCGTGGTGGTGATCGACCCAAGCTTCGAATCGGTTCAGCTTTCGGAAAAGATATCCGAGATGGGGGCCAAGATCAATAAGCCGGTATTCTTTGTGCTCAGCCGTATGAACGAAGACGCCGCCGAGCTTGAGACGCTGGTGGACAAAACGAAGGTAGCCGGCAGCCTGCCCTTTGACCGGGAGGTCTTCAAGGCCTGCCTGAAGGGAGAAAAGGTGCCGCAGTTATCGGAGATGAAGCAGATCGTGGACAGGTTGCTGGCATAGTGACCTGTTCATAGCTATCTTGCACGATCATCAAATCGAGTTGATTTAAATGATCTTGAAACCCAATCAGCGATCTCAGATCATGCCTCTGCCCGTGGTGCTCATATCCACGCTCTCCGGCAGCGGCGTCCGCAATGCAGCCCCCTGGTCTTGCGTGACACCCGTGCTGCGGCCCCTGGATGAGGTGCTCATCGCCTCCTGGCTGAAGAGAGATACCCTGGAGAACATCCGGCAGACGAGGGAGTTCGTGATCAATATCCCCAGGGCGGGCATGGAGGAGGCAGTGATGGTCTGTGCCAGGAATTATCCTCCTGAGGTGGATGAATTTCAGGAGGCAGGCCTGGCTGCCCGGCCCAGCGTCGCCGTCAAGCCTCCAGGAATCGAGGGCTGCCTGGCCTGGGCCGAGTGCCGGCTCGAGGAGGAGATCGCCCGAGAGAGGTATGTGCTCATCGTGGGCCGGGTGGTGCACCTGGAGGCGGACGACAGGTTCTTCTCCGCTGAGGATGGGATGGACTATGAGAAGGCCATGCCGCTCTGCGCTGTCGGGGGCCCTAATGGAATGCAGTTCGTCCGACCCGTATCGACGGGAAAGGGAGACAGGTACGCATCGACGCCGGGCAGTCCCAGGTGAGGACGTCTTTGTGGGCCTTTGTGTCTTTGT
>DAOPZB010000065.1:0-8562 GCA_035353195.1 Methanothrix sp.
TGAAGCTGATTGTGGACCTGATCTACGAGGGCGGATTCATGCGCATGTGGAACAACGTCTCCAACACGGCAGAGTACGGCGGCATGACCCGGGGCCAGCGGATCATCAACGAAGAGTCAAGGGCCGAGATGCAGGATATCCTGGCAGAGATCCAGTCCGGCGAGTTCGCTCGCGAATGGATTTTGGAGAGCCAGGCGGGCTTGCCGGTCAAGAAGTCCCTGGAGAAGATCGAGTCTGAGCACCCCATCGAGAAGGTGGGTGCAGAGCTGCGGGCCATGATGCCCTGGCTGCAAAAGAAGTAAGCTTTATATCATGGGAGGGCATAGCATGGTGTCGGACGGGTGCGGCTACACCTGCGCCCGGAGACGATGCCATGCCGCTATGGCCTCGCGATAAACAATTATAAAACCAAACAACAACTACAACAACAGGAGGGAGGAGCAGTTCCAGAAGCGCGGCCCGGGAGGCCGCGTTTCGGGGGCTGTAAATCACCTATTGAATTATATTTTAACCAATTCAGATCGTCTGGCATTTTATTTAATATCAAAGCAGAAAACAAGAAGTCTGCTGTCAAATTGCGATACCAGTGGCTAACGGCGTTTTCATCACAGAGGACACAGAGTACGCACAGAGACAATCATCAAAACATTGCCGATAAGCTTCCGATTCATTGCCGATATTTTGCCGATAAATTGTACGACCTGGCTCGGCAGTGGCTACCTCCAGCCAGCCATCCTTCACCCAGGCACGAAGATAGTTCCGGCCAGCGCTCGGAGAGGCTCGGCTGCCATCTGGGGGGCAGTTATGGTTTCTGGAAGACAAAATCTCAGCAATCCGCAATGGCAAATCCGCCGATCCCGTCAAACCGCTGGCGTCGGAGCAACAGAAGCCTCCCCGGCGCTGAGGGGTCCCCGTAACAGTCCCCGCGCGTTTCACCGCGCGCGTGTCGCCACAACAAAGAAAGACATGTAGAAACTCGATCGACGATTTTTCATCCGGACTCGGAGATCCAATCTGCCTGATGCATGTATTGCAATTGCCAGAAGCTGGGCACATCAAGCAGAAAGCCCGGCCCGCCTGGCGAATACTCTGATATTTATACAATTTCGGTCCAATTCGCCTCCCGCTCGCCCGCCCTCACTCGCACGTGCATCCGCGCCTGCGCGTGCCGGTGGGCGCTGTGCCGGCGGGGCTGGTCCAGGCAGACAAACTTCAGGGGGAAAATGTCATGAGCAAAAATCCCGAAAAACCTTTGCTGCAATTCCGCCCATCCTGTCAATTACCGCAGGCGACAAATAGATCGCATGCGACCTCATCTCATACCCCTTCCGCCCTCTCCATCTCCTCTAAAAACCTGTCGTTCTCCTCCCTCCGGCCCACAGTGACCCGCAGGCAGTGCTCCCCGCAGCCGGAAAAGGAGCTGCAGTCCCGCACTATCACCCCATTTTGCAGCAGCCGCTCCACCACACCCTTTGACTCCTCGCGAGTGCGAACGTAGAGGAAGTTGCCCTCCGAGGGATAGGCTCCCGGCAGGCGGAGGCGCATCCTCTCCCGCTCTGCAGCGATCCGCTGCACGCATTGCCGCTTCCACTCTCTGTCCTGCAAGGCGGCCACGCCTGCCGCCAGCGACAGGCTGGTGACGGAGAAGAGAGGGGCCACACGGCGATAGAGACTTGCGATCCAGGGCGGGGCCAGGGCATATCCCAGGCGCAGGCCGGCGAGGCCGAAGGCCTTGGAGAGGGTGCGGCCCACCACCAGATTGTCGTACTCCCCGACCAGTCCCAGGAGGCTCCCTCTGCAAACTCGGCATAGGCCTCGTCCAAAAAGACGATGGCATCGGTGCCCTCCAGAATGGCCCGGACGCTCTCCTCGGAGATGGCGTTTCCCGTGGGATTGTTGGGCGAGCAGATGAAGGCCATCTTGGCCCCGGCGGGAACACCGTCCACTGAGAAGTCCTCCTTTCTGGGATAGTAGAGCGGATCCCCCCCGCAGAGCTGGGTGGCGAGGGCGTAGAGGCTGTAGGTAGGATAGGAGATGGCCCCCCGATCACCCGGCCCGAGGAATATGCGGCAGACGGTGGCGATGATCTCATCCATGCCTGCGCCGATGACGATATTCTCGCCGGGAAGGCCGGTGTACTTCGACAGGGCCTCGATGAAGGAGCGGCTGTCAGGATAGCGGTTCATGGGCACATCAGCCAGGGCCTGACGAACCAGGGGGCTGGGGCCGTAGGGATTTTCATTCCTGCTCAGGACGGCGATGCTCTCCAGGGAAATGCCGTACCTTTTCGATACCTCGGCGGGATCGGGGCCGGCCTCATCCTCCTCCAGGCGATAGAGGTGGGGCAGGACGTTTTTGGCGAAATCTGGCTGGGCGGTCACAGTACTTGGTTGACAGGGCTGTTATTTAACGGCTCCTCACTATTTCCTGTGGGTGGTGAAGTGGTTCGGCTCTTCGCTATTTACTGTGGGTAATTGACGCTTCAGTCTCTGTGAGTCCTCTGTGCGCTCTGTGTCTCTGTGGTGGCAGTCCGTGGGCATTTGGCTGTAACCAGTGGCTAACGACGTTTTTCACCACAGAGACACAGAGGACACAGAGCACGCACAGAGCGAGCTAACAACCGAACGAACTGAAGATGGCCCCACAAAATAGCGAGGAGCCAGTGGTTCTTTGTCTCTGTGTCTCTGCGCCTCTGTGGTTTAGTTAGTGAGTTCCCAACAATTAAGCCTACTGCTACTGAACAAAACCACAGAGGCACAGAGGCACAGAGATTAGAATAAACATGTTAGACAGAGCAACTCACAAAGATACCAAAGACCGGATAAGGCGCATAGATATGCAGCGAGCCCGCAAAATCCTTTTATCTTCACCCGTCCTTTCCCAGCGGCATGTTCAAGATCGGCTTTGTAAAGCTCGGAAACATAGCCACATCCACGGCTATCGACCTGTCCTTAGACGAGATCGCGGAGAGAACCGACATCGAATTCAAGATCATCAGCTTCGGCCCCAAGATGACCAAAAAGGAGGGCGAGGCTGCCGCGGAACTGCTCGCCTGGGCCCCCCAACTGGTGGTCATCTCCAGCCCCAATGCCGCCACTGCCGGCCCAACAACCGCACGGGAGCTGTTCAAGGGCACGCCCACCATCATCATATCCGACGGCCCGTCAAAGAAGGAGGCCCGCGACGCCCTGGCGACGGAGGGCTACGGCTTCATCATCCTGCCCATGGACCCGCTCATCGGTGCCAAGCGCGAGTTCCTTGATCCGGCGGAGATGGCCCTCTTCAACTCCGACGCGCTGCGCGTTTTAGCCGCCTGCGGAGCCATTCGCCTGGTTCAGGAGGAGCTGGACGCGGCCATGACAGCCATAGCCTCCGGCTCGCCCAAGCTGCCCGCCATCCTGGCCACCCCTGAGAAGTGCGCCGAACGCATGAACTTCTCCAATCCCTACGCCCGGGCCAAAGCCGTGGGAGCCCTCTACATGGCCCAGGCCGTGGCAGCCATCGATGCCGCAGCTTGTTTCCGGCTCAAGGAGCTTTCCGCCATAGCTTTAGCCGCAGCCGCAGGCCACGAGGTCATGCGAGCGGCAGCCCGCCTGGCCGACGAGTCCAGGGAAATGGAGAAGGCCGGGGATGCCGTCTCCCGCAAGCCTCACGCCAGGAGCGGAGAGCTGCTCAGCAAGAAGGGGCTGCTAGAAAAGCCTGAAAGGGCCTGAGTCGAGTCGAATCGATTACTTTCGCCCCGCGCGGCTCCAGGATTTATACCGGCCGGTGCATGATAGCGGTGTAGCAAGGAAGATTGCACCGGCCCTACACGCTTCTGGGCCAAGAAGGGCAGTCTTCCCATTCACCCCATAACTGCATAGGGTAGCCGAAAGGATTTTAGCACCCAAGGGGCAAAGCCCTATCAATGGATCTTCTGGAGATAAAGGGCGTATCAAAGCTGTTTTTAGCAGACGGAAAGGAGATGGTGGCCCTTCAGGACATCAACCTTAACATCAGGTTCAGCGAGTTCATCTGCTTCATCGGCCCCTCCGGCTGCGGCAAGACCACCCTCCTGCGCATCATAGCCGGCCTGGAAGAGGCCTCAGAAGGCACAGTCACCCTCAACGGCGAGCCCATAACCGGCCCCAGCCCGGAGAGGGGCATGGTCTTTCAGGAGTACTCCCTCTTTCCCTGGCGCACGGTGATGGACAACATAATCTTCGGCCTGGAGCTGAAGGGAGTTTCCAAAGACGAGAGGACGGAGAGGGCCAGACAGTACCTCAAGATGATCGGCCTCGAGAAGTTCGAGTCCCGCTATCCTCATGAGCTCTCCGGCGGCATGAAGCAGAGGGTGGCCATAGCCAGAGCTCTGGTCAACGATCCCAAAGCCATACTCATGGACGAGCCCTTCGGGGCGCTGGACGCCCAGACCAGAAACGTCATGCAGTCTGAGCTGCTTCGCATCTGGCAGGAGGAGAAGAAGACGGTGGTCTTTGTGACCCACAGCGTGGACGAAGCCATCTACCTCGCGGACCGAATTGTGATCATGTCCGCCCGGCCCGGCAGGATCAAGGATATAATCGATATCGACCTTCCCCGCCCCAGAAACAGGACCAGCCCCGAGGTCAACGCCATAAGAGACCGCATCCTCTGCGACCTGCGCTCCGAGATCGCGACCTGTTAGATACAGTTTTATATTGCAGGGACCAATTACGTTAAAGCCCTTTTTCCCTGGTGAGATGCTTGGCCGGACCCGGATGGATGGAGCTACCCCGCATTGTAGCAGTAGGCAGTGGAGCCGTAGCCGATCTGCCGGAGATATGCGGCCAGCTTCACCTCCGAAAGAGCGCCCTGATCATCACCGGTCCCCATACCCGGCAGGCACTGGGAGAGCATATCAAAGACCTCCTGCAAGGGGCAGGCTACGAGCCGCAGATCCTCGTCAGCACCGCCTCCAAGCTGGAGGAGGTCGATCGCGCAGAGATCCTGGCCCGCGAGACGAAGGCCGGCTTTCTCATCGGAGCCGGCGGAGGCCGCTCCATTGATATCGCCAAGCTCGCCTCCCTGAAGCTTGACCTTCCCTTCCTCTCCGTGCCGTCTGCGGCTTCACACGACGGCATCTGCTCGGCCCAGGCCTCACTGACTGTGAACGGCGAGAGGGCCTCCATCCCGGCCAGGTCGCCGCTGGCAATAGTTGCCGACTGCAAAATAATTGCCACGGCCCCGGCACGCCTCCTCGCCGCGGGATGCGGGGACATAATCTCCAATTATACCGCCATACTGGACTGGCAACTGGCCCACCGCCTGAAGGGCGAGGAATACAGTGAATACGCCTCGGCCCTCTCCGCCATGACGGCGCGCATGATCGTGGAGAGAGCCGGCGACATCCGCCCGGGGCTGGAAGAATCCGCCAGGATTGTGATCAAGGCCCTGATCTCCAGCGGGGTGGCCATGAGCATAGCCGGGTCCTCCCGTCCGGCCAGCGGCTCAGAGCACAAGTTTGCCCACGCCATGAATAAAATTGCGCCGGGAAAAGCCCTGCATGGAGAGCTGTGCGGCCTGGGGACCATCATGATGATGTATCTGCATGGTGGAGACTGGAAAATGATAAAGAGGGCGCTGGAGCAGGTGGGAGCGCCCACAACTGCGAAAGAGGCGGGGCTTAATCCCGATCATGTCATATCCGCCCTGATCCAGGCCCATGAGATACGGCCGGAACGCTATACTATACTCGATACGGGCCTGAGCAGGATGGCGGCAATACATGCGGCTGAGACTACAGGCGTGATATAGAAAATTTAATATAATTTATAATGATAATAATTGGAAAAAAGGAGATTGAAATATGTCAGAGGCTGTCACACAAATTACGCTGATTGGAACAAAGCTTGCCAGCACCGGCATGGAGTTCACCTTCATAGGAGCAACCCCGGAATGCGAGACCTGCAAGCTGAGAAATACATGCATCAATCTGGAGCCCAAGAGGCGCTACAGAGTCCTCGGTACAAGGGGGGAACTGGTTCACGACTGCCCCATCCATGAGGCCGGAGTGCGGGCCGTGGAGGTGGCGGAGAGCCCCATAATCGCCGCCTTTGACGCCAGAAAGGCCTTTCCAGGATCCAAGATCGTATTTGAGGCCATGAAATGCGATGATACCGATTGCAGCATGTATGACATGTGCCACCCTACCGGCCTCAAGGACGGTGAGAAGTGCACCATCGTCGAGGTGGTGGGCGAGGCCCCGGAAGAATGCCCACGGGGCAGCGTTCTCAAGCTGGTGGAGTTCCGGCGCTAGGCTGATGACAATAGTCTCAAATCCAATCGGAGACTGCCGATCGGCCCATAGCAGCTTGCCTATAGCCGTCCAACCATAGCAATCTGCCCAGGGCAGCCAGGCCATGAAGACCATCACCTATTCCAAAAATATTTTTATCGCCGTTACCAACCTATGCAGAAACCGCTGCAGCTACTGTTCTTTTCGTAAGGATCTCAAAGACGCTCGCGTTATCGGTCGATCACAGGCGAGAAGGCTGATGGAGGCAGGCGCAGATGCCGGCTGCAGCGAGGCGCTCTTCACCATGGGAGAGAGCCCCTGGGAGCAGGCAGGCTTTTTTAGACTGCTGGAGCAGGCGGGCGCATCAGACATCATAGACTATCTGGTGGAGCTGGCGGAGATGGCACTGGAGAGCGGCCTTCTTCCCCACACCAATGCGGGGATTCTCTCAATGGAGAACCTGCGCCGTCTGCAGCCCTACAACGCCTCCATGGGCCTGATGCTGGAGTCTACGGCGCGGCTACCCGCCCACGAGGGCTCACCGGGAAAAAATCCCGACAGCAGGCTGCAGTTCATGGCCGCCGCCGGCAGGATGAGGATTCCCTTTACGACGGGAATTTTGATCGGCATTGGCGAGAGCGATCAGGACCGAAGGGACGCTCTGCTGAGGATCGCCCAATTGCACAGTTCCTACGGCCACATCCAGGAGGTCATCATCCAGCCGCTCGATCCCAAGCCGGGAACGGCCCTGGCCTCTGCCGACCGCCCCCGGTTATCGGATATCTGCCGCACCGTGCAGGAGGCCAAATCCATCCTTCCGGCGGATGTAGCCATTCAAATCCCACCGAACCTTGCCGATCCGCTGCCCGCCGTTGCTGCCGGGGCAACAGACCTGGGAGGCATCAGCCCCCTGACCGAAGACGGCATAAATCCCGGCCGCCCCTGGCCGAGGGAAGAGGAGCTGAAGACGCTGCTGCCCGGCTACTGCATCCGAGAGAGGCTGCCCATCTATCCCCGATTCATCGATTTGGGCTGGCAGGGCAGCAGGACGGGTCCTCTCCTGCGCCGCCTGGCCGGGCAAGACGGCCTCGCCGGAGAAAAAGTATATCTGCTAAGATGAATTGGAGAGTAGATTTGTGAAGAAGAATTGGCAAGAGATTGGCATCAGTTCCGGCCTGGTGTTTCTGATGATCGGCTCAATCATGGCAGTGGATCTGTCGTTTCCCGCCGGGATTAGGCCTATGGGTTTTGCTCTCATCGTACCGCTTTTTATGGTGGCTATGGGCCTGGTGGGCTTGAAGCTTATAGATACATAAAAAGTTTAAATAATAATAGCGCTTTCCTTTCTGGGGGTAACTATGGCGGGATTTCTGGAAAAGCTCAAGCTCATCGGCAAATCGGTACAGCAGGACTACTCGGAGGTTGACCTGGGGCAGTTCGAGGAGACATCTAGCTCTGCTGATATGA
Organism: Methanothrix sp.; assembly: GCA_035353195.1. Classification (GTDB taxonomy): domain Archaea; phylum Halobacteriota; class Methanosarcinia; order Methanotrichales; family Methanotrichaceae; genus Methanothrix. The sequence goes on from DAOPZB010000065.1 coordinate 7,724, forward strand.
TACTTCGAGTCGCGGAGCTGTCGCAGATAGACTCTGTGGCCGAGATCAAGCAGGAGATTTATGCGGGAAATATCATCCTGGTGGATATCGCCGGGATGAAGAGGGACAAAGCAGCATTGGACCGGGCCATAGGTGAGTTGAAGAAGGCCTCTGATGACGTATCGGGAGACATCGCCGGAGTGGGCGACGATCTGATCATAATGGTGCCGAGCGGCATCAAGATCGACCGCGAAAAGGTGGTCGGGAGCAGAGATTGAATCTGACTACCAGCGCCAATTGCCCGGTCTGCGGGGCGTCGATTCCGTTCTCCTGGGAGACGTCGGACATACCTCATTTTGGCGAAGCCATGATCATAGCCGGAGTCTGCGACTGCGGCTACCGGCACAGCGACACCATCCTCCTCACCCAAAAGGAGCCGGTACGCTTCAGGATGGCTGTGAAAAGCGTCGATGATCTCAACGCCAGGGTCATCCGCTCCTCAAGCGGCACGCTGCGCATACCGGAACTGGGCGTGGACATAGAGCCCGGATTTGCCTCAGAGTGCTACATATCCAATGTGGAGGGGGTCCTTGACCGGGTGGAGGGCGTGGTGGGATTTGCCACCCGCTCTGCCAGAGAGGCATGCAGCGCTGAAGCGACCGAGAAGGGCGAGGAGATCCTGGAAAAGATCAGCCTGGCCAGGCAGGGGCGCTTTCCCTTGACCCTCATCCTGGAGGATCCACTGGGAAACAGCGCCATCGACTGCGAAAAGGCGGAGAGGATGCTCTTATCTCCGGAGCAGGCCGCCGGCCTGAAGACCGGCATGATAATCGTGGACGTCTGAAATGCTGGTCTTGAGC
>DAOPZB010000066.1:0-8508 GCA_035353195.1 Methanothrix sp.
GCATCATGAATCGCTATGTAACGACATTATATGCCTAAAAAATGGGGAGCTCAGGATATGAACGACTTTAAGGAAAACTATTTCTATTCAAATACTGAAAGCCACGGGCAGAGGAAATGATGAGGTCATCGCATAAAAATACAGATAGCTGCCGGGGCGTAGATTGAGTTCAGATTCCATTACTACCGGCTTGGCTCATAGATCAGCTCATGGATCAGCTCACGAATCGTCTCCCGCCTCGCCCCGCGGCTCAGCGCTTGCTTCAAAAGCACGCCGCCAAAAGTATCTGGGAGACAGGGGCCTCATCGGCCTGATTGCCTTTCTCAGCGCCTTTGTGCCCCTGTCTACCGACCTGTATCTTCCCGCTCTTCCCGGCCTAACCCAGTATTTTCATGTCAATGCTGAGACCGTCAACCTCACTCTGATCCTCTTCTTCATCTTTTATGCAGCGGGAATGCTCCTCTGGGGGCCCCTGAGCGACAAATACGGTCGCAGGCTGGTTCTGCTCATCGGGCTATCGATATACTCTGTCGCAGGATTGCTTTGTGCCGCATCTCAGGACATCAGCCAGCTCATAGTCTTCCGGGTGCTTCAGGCCGCAGGAGGCAGCGCAGCCTCAGCCGTGGCCACGGCCATGATCAAGGATGTCTATGAGAGCCGCAATCGTGAGGTGATCTTAGCCTGGGTCTCCTCCATGGTGCTCATCTCCCCCACCGTAGCCCCGGCCATCGGAGCGGTTCTGCTCGGCTTCACATCATGGCGGGGGATATTCCTGGTTTTAGCCGGCATCGGGCTAATTGCCCTGGCCGGCAGCCTGGCCTTGCAGGAGACGCTGGAGAAAGAGAACAGGAACTCCGGGACACTCCGGCAGTCCATGGGAAGGCTGGCGGTGGTGGCGAGAAATCCGGGATTTGCCTCGCTCCTGCTCATCTTCTCCCTGCTCAGCGCATCCAGCATGTCTTTCATTGCCTCTTCGTCGTACATTTACATCGACGGCTTCGGCCTGTCCGAGAAGATGTACAGCCTCTACTTTGCCTTCAATGCCCTGGGAATGATCGGCGGGCCGGCGCTCTACCTGCAGCTCTCCCGCCGGGCGGCTCGCCGCTCCATAATCATGGTCGGATTCGTCTGCATCTCCGCCGGAGGGCTGCTGGTTTATCTCTTCGGGGATCTAGAGCCCTGGGCGTTTGCGATGAGCCTTTTTCCGGCTACCCTCATGGGAAGCTGCATCAGAACTCCGGGAACCAATCTGATGCTGGAGCAGCAAAAGGAGGACACCGGATCTGCCGCCGCCCTCATGGCCTGCTCAGCCATACTCATGGGCAGCCTGGGAATGGCCATCATCTCCCAGGAATGGGGCGATACTATAAGGGTGCTGGCAGCCATGAACATGCTGGTGGGGCTGGCCTGCCTGGGGCTGTGGCTGCTGCTGGCCAACAGGCCCTTTGTCCGGCAGATTCCGGAGAGAATGAGATTATCTTAAAATTAAAAAAATAATATTGCTAATTTTATCGCGCGGTTAGACCATCTTCGCGCTCTCGATCTTTATCTCTTTGACCGGCCGGTCCATCGCTCCCTTCTTCACCTTGGCAATGGTATCAATCACTTCCATCCCCTCCACCACCTTGCCGAAGACCGGATGGGCCTTGTCCAGGTAGTTGTTGTCCACCAGGTTGATGAAGAACTGGCTGCCTCCGGTGTTGGGGCCGGCGTTGGCCATGCTGATGGTGCCCCGGTCGTTCCTGTTCTTGCGGGTGAATTCGTCCTTGATGGCATAGCCCGGCCCGCCCCGGCCCGTGCCGGTGGGGTCGCCTCCCTGAATCATGAATCCGTCGATCACCCGGTGAAAGATGGTGCCGTCATAAAATCCTTTCTCCACCAGCTTTCTGAAGTTGCCTGCGGTGATAGGCATGTCCTCGTACAGCTCAATTGTGACCTCGCCCATGTTGGTCTTGAGCAGAACTTTAGCTGCCCCCGGTTTTGCTGCTTCGTCGGTCATTTTAATCATCTCCAAATTATTCTTCTTTTAATCTGACAAAGTTCCTTTCAGCATATCTTTTTTATGAATAGGCACACTTTTTTCCCCGTCTCAGGATGATAATAAATGAAATGGCTTCCTGAAGTTCGTTTAAGAATAAATCCTGCTCTCTCTAAAGCTCTGACAACCTGCTGAGGAGAGATCGAAGGCAACTTAGGCATAGGCTTCGATATTTACTGTACAATCTATTACAGACTCATCAGAAGGAACTGTCTCACCGATAGAGATTAGGGTTTCAACATACAGTTCTATGGCATCCTTCGACATCTCCAAGGCTTCCTCAATGGTCTTGCCAAAGGTAACACATCCTGGAAGAGATGGAACCCATGCGGTATATGCTTCATCATCCGGTTCCCATCGAAGCATCACATGGTAGCTTAATTTCTTCATCTGAGCTAGTCTATGCTTTTCATATATAATTAGTCTTGCTCTCTCTAGGATTTTGTCCAACCTCATAGGACCATCTTAGCCTCTGTGATCCTGACATCCTGCACCGGCCGGTCATAGGCAGAACTTTAGCTGTCCCAGGTTTTTCATCCTCTCTCACCCCTGTACCTGGGCAGCGACAGGCTCACCAGGTCATAGGGTATGGCGTGCTTTTCCTGGCGCAGGTGCCCGGCCAGCCACTCCGCCTCCCTTTTGTAGGAGGCAGCAATGCTCTCTGCATACTTCATGCCTTCAGCCGTGAGCATGTACTCATATCTCTGCAGCCAGCGTCCTGCCTTCTCATAGTGCCTCTGGTCCTGATAGATCATGCCCATAGCCACCAGTATCTGAATATCCTCAAAGAGCCTCTCGCTGTAGACAAATCCGAAGTCATCCTGAAAAGCGTAATCAAACAGCCCGGAGCTGCCCGCCGTGCCCGTCTCCTTCAGCCTGGCCACCGTTCGATATAGCCAGGTGATGTTCCTGATTCTGGGGACCAGTATCTTGCTGCCAATGGTCTCGGAGAGCATCCTCTGCAGGGAATAGAAGAGCAGCAGCAGTCCGTCGATGGGCAGATAGCTCTCCGAGCGGATGAAGGAGAGCAGCTTGAATGCCTGGGAGGCTATGTCATCCAAAGAGATCGCCGGCCGCCCGTCTGCAAAGAAGGATATGGCGATCTGCCGGGTGAGGGACTTGACCAGGCCTGCTGCCAGGGCCGACTCGTCGTAGAGAAACCCGTCCGACTGGGTGCGGGTGGATCGGGGAACGCCGCTTCCCACAGTGATGTCAACCAGGGAAGCATGCTTCCTGCCCAGGGCATCCTCAAAGAGCTTTCTCATGCGCCCGTGCCGGGAGATGGTGGAGAGGGCCATGCGCGTCTCCGGGGGCAGTGACCTGTGGTCGAACCTCCCGGCAAGGGGATAGCTTCGCCCGGACTTTATTCGGGCCAGGAGGCTCCTCGCCGCGTCGTCTCCCTTTTCAGTGATGAAGTTGATCAGATCGGGATCTGAAAACTGCCGGAAGAACAGCTCCACGCTCCTCTTCGCCTCATCCTCTTTCATCAGGCAGAGGGCTTTTTCCAGGGCAGTGAGCAGCATGGCTCGCATGGACTGAACGCTCGGATGGTAGATGAGGGCATTGTAGTGGTGAGCCCGGGCAATGAGCATTGACTCCGCCGCAGTGCGGGACATCTCCGCCTGGTAGTCATCCACTCCGGCCAGCACTATGCGCCCCGCCTTGACAGTCAGAGCTTGCAGGATCTGGTCCACGTCCACCAGGCCCAGGGCGACTCCTGAGTGGTGCGAGTCGCGCAGGAGGAAATCTATCCTGTCTGCATCCAGATCGCCGACGATGATCTGGCCCAGAGGGTGGTGTCTTCCGCTGGCCACGTCCGCGACCTCGGAGAAGATCCTCTCCGCACTGCCGAATCTCTCGTCGGCTGCAGCAAGTGCCTTCTCACCAAAGGGGTGAGCGCGGATGATGAAGCTGGTGAACTGCTCGTGCCCTGAAGCCTTCCTGCCGTCAAGCAATGGCTGAATATCCGGATTTCGGCTGAGCACCCCTTCCACGGCATGAGAAAAGGCGGAGTGGCCCAGGTCGTGCAAGAGCCCCGCCAGCCGGGCGCGAGACACATCTTCAGCCGGGAGGCCGAGGTGTTGAGCGATTTTCCCGGCCATGTGCATGGTCCCGACCGAGTGCTCAAACCGGGTATGCCCGGCTCCGGGGTAGACTGCCTCCACCAGCCCCAGTTGCTTGATGCCCCGGAGGCGCTGCATGGGCGGCGAGCAGATGAGCTGCCATTCCAGGTCGTCAACGGCCACCGCCCCGTGGACCGGATCGCGCAGGGAGCCGGGATTGTCTATCATCAGTCTGTGGTCAGTCGTTTCTATGAATTGCTGATTATGTCCTGCAATATCACCTGGACGCCCCGGATGCCAGGTTCATTATAGCCGCCGCCAGATCGCCTTTAGCCTCCTTTAGGGCCTCCCTGGCTTTCTCCGCCGGCGCGCCGGTCTGGGCTGCCACCAGATCGACATCCGATTCGGGGATCTCCAGAGCTGCCTCGGTCTGGCCTGCCGCCTGCCCCGCTGCGTGCACTCCCTCAGCAGATGAAGTAGCAGCAGCAGCCGCGCCGCTGGGAGGTCGCTCGGAAGCATCTCCGGATATCTGATAGCTCCTCTGACCGTGGGCATCCATGATCGCGACAGAGGCATTGTTTATGACCATCTCCCTGTCGGGCATGCGGATGACTACGTCGATGACATTCTCCAGCTCTTCGATGTTGATGCCCATGTTCTTGAGCATGCCCTTCATCTTCTTGGGGCTCATGCCGCCCCTTCCGCCCAATCCTCCAAGTCCCGGAAACATAAAATCACCTTTAGCCGGAGGACGTGATTTATGGTAAGTAAAGATATCGGCATTGCAGATTTGCCAGTCTTCATAGAGGAACTTTTTTAAGTAATGATAGTAATGTATTCCAGTTTTAAAAGATGAAAAGATTCTTATTTATGGATTCCCCTGGCCTATCCCGGAGGAATTTAGCATAAAATTCTCAAGCTTTTTGGCAATAGCTCTAATGCTATCGGTTCCGATATCTCTAACAGCCGCATCCGAATCTGGAAATTCGATTACCGCAGACGAGGCTTTAAATAAGCTCCTGGAAGGCAATTCCCGTTTTGCCTCCAATAGCTCCATCCATCCCGATCAGTCCATGGAGCGCCGCGCCGAGCTTTTGGCCGGCCAGCACCCCTTTGCCGTCATCGTGGGCTGCTCCGACTCCAGGATCGCCCCTGAGGTGCTCTTCGATCAGGGCCTGGGAGACATATTCGTCATCCGTACAGCCGGACAGGTTATAGACAACGCCTCACTGGCGAGCATAGAATATGCCGTGGAGCATCTGGGCGTGCCGCTGGTCTTAGTGCTGGGGCATGATAGTTGCGGCGCGGTCACTGCGGTGGTTCAGGGTGGAGAGGTTCCCGGCCACCTGGGCAGCCTCGTGGAATTCATCCAGCCGGCGGTAGAGCAAGCCAGAGAGGCAGGAAATGAGAGCCTGCTGCTGGACAGCTCCATCGACAACAACGTCTGGAATATCGTCGAGCAGCTCGAGTCCTCCCAGCCCATACTCTCTGAAAAGGTTGAGAGCGGAGAGGTCATGATCGTCGGCGCTCGCTACCACCTGGATTCGGGCGAGGTAGAGATCTTAGAGTGAAGAAGAGCGAATCATTGCTTTGGGCTTTTGGGCTCTTGATGAATCTATCAAAGATGCTGACCGGCCCATGCCATCTTTCAATTTTTTTTTGGCTTTTTTCCTCACATCGTTGTGTAGCAATCCTAAAGAGCATTGGCCGCACATAACTGTGCTGGATATCTATGCCTTCAATTAAGAATGATAAGGAATGCATTGGCGACTGCCTGACCGAAGAGGAGCGCAAAAAGCTGGTGGCCAGCCTGCATCATGCTCTGGTTTGGGTGGGAGTAAAAGAGCCTGAGATGCTGGAGATTGATAAGGCCGATTTGAGTGTGGAGATGGAAAAGCTTCACCAGACTGAAAAAGACCTTCCGCCGGAGCTACATGCCGAGCTGGGAAAAGTAGAGCTGCACCGCCTCATCTGGAGGCTCATCAACGAAAAGGAGATAACTGAGACGGAGAGGCAGCAGATCGCCGAGCTGATCGATATTCTGGAGAAAAAGAAGAAGATGGATGAGGATTATCTCAGTTCAAGAAGGCTCAGCCAAGAGCAGGCAGTAAAGCTGCATGATGAGGCGGCAAGCATAATCAGGTCGATTCTGGACTTGAGGGACCTTCTCAAAGGAAGAGGCCGCGAAGATAGGAGCGGCCTGAATAGAGACGAATACATTCGCCGCAAGGTTGACGATGCCAAGAGATGGAACAATTTCATGGATGAATTAAAGAGCACGGGTGGATCAGCTTGAAGAAAGGCATTTTCCCCCTGGGCTCTGCAAGCTCATTCGAGGGGTAGAGATATTTACCACCTCGCATAAGAGGGCTGCCTCATGAGACATATCATTACTACTATTATTATCGCTTTGCTGGCAGCCCTTGCTATGCCGGCGCTATGCGAGTCTGGCGAGGACCAGTCGGCACAGAACCAGTCGGCTGAAAACCTCTCTCTTGAGAGCCCATCTGCGGATGCCCCGTCTGCTGCTCAGAATGTTGCTGCCGCCAGTGCTTCCGCCCAGCGATTTTCCGATGAAGGGGATAGCTACTTTCTCTCCGGCGACTTCAGCAATGCGGCGAATAGCTACGAGAGGGCTTTAGAGTTTGAGCCGAATAGCACAATGCTCTGGAACAACCGGGGCAAAGCTCTCGCCAACCAGGGGCAGTTTTACAGTGCCATAGCCAGCTTTGAAAGATCTCTGGCCATTGATGGCTCAAATCTTGAGGCCTTAAACTTGAAGGCAACTGCCCTCTCCCAGGGGCTGGGTAAATACGATGAGGCGATCGCCATTTTCGACCAGATCCTGCAGATCGATTCCTCATACTTCGATGCCTGGATTGGAAAGGGCATGGCTCTGGGCCATCAGGGAAATCTTTACAGCTCTCTGGAGTGCTTCAATAAGGCTACGGAGATAAATCCCGAGGATAAGACCGGATGGAATAATAAAGGAGTGGTCTTGAGGGAGATGGGACGATATTCGGATGCTCTGACCTGCTTCAACAAAGCTCTCACCATTGACATGACCTACGAGACCGCCCGTCAGAATAGGGAGTACACCTTGCAGGATCTCGATCAGGGAACTACTGCTTCTACTGCTGCGAGCAGCCCAAGCCAAAGCACCATGGATATGAATTGATTCAGATCCTCATCGATTCCTGAGATGCCTGGCACCTGGCATCTCGGTTTCCCCTTTTTCTCCTTTTCCCCATTTCCCTATCGAGCATCAGCTTAAAATAAAACTACGTCAATCATCGTAGTAGATGGCAATGAAACTGACTGCACTCGCTTTGATTGCATCGGCTGCATTCTTGATATCATCTGTGCAGGGCGAGATGCCTTTGAGCTTTGCCGCGGCCATGAACAACGCCGGCGCAAAGGACGTGCTCGCCGTCAGAAATTACGATACCGGAGCAACCCTGGCAGAGGAGTACACCGATTTGGAGCATCTGGAAAGGAAGACGACGGTCGCCTCCTGGGGTGGGCTGTCTTCGTCTTCAAAGTCAGCCGGATCTTCAGAAGGAGCAGAAGCAGACGGCGGATCTGCTGGGAGCGGCGGCCTGGGCAGCATCGATGCCGGCATGTCAGGCGGAGGCCTGGAGGCCAGCATCAATTCCAATGTCATCGGCCAGGCCCACATCGCCTGGCAGTCATTCGATCCTGGCACGACCATTAACGGCCGTCATCCCTTAATCGGCAGGAGCGTCGAGGACCTGACCGGTGTCTTTTCCATTGAAAAGTTCATTCAGCTCTGGTCGGGAAGTACCCCTGGCGAGATCAGTGTGGACTGGCTGCCGTGCTCTTGATCATCAGCTTCAACTTCGGAAAGAAAGTTATTAATAATCCTGAAGTCAATGGCTTTTCGGACGGGAGGTTTCGGCTGTGGAGGTAGTGATTAAGAGGTCGGCGCGACGAAAGAAGACCATCCAGGCCCGGATGATAGGGGGACGCATGGAGGTGCTGGCTCCGGCCTCCATTTCAAATGCCGCTTTGCAGGGGCATATCGAAAAGCTGCGCGCCCGTCTGGAGAAGCGCGTCTATCCCAAGGATGACGCCCATCTGCAGGAGAGGGCGGGCCTGTTAAACCGCCGCTACTTTCAGGGCAGCCTGACCTGGAACAGCATCCGGTATTCGACCAATCAGGAGAGGAGGCGCGGCTCCTGCAATTGCCTGACCCGGAGCATCCTCATCAGCAGCAAGCTGGCTGGCCTTCCCCAATGGGTTGAGGACTATGTGATTGTGCATGAGCTGGCCCATCTCCTGGAGGCCAATCACGGCAAGAGGTTCAAGGCCCTGGTGCGAAGGTATCCTCTGGCGGAGAGGGCCATCGGCTATCTCATGGCTGTGGAGAGCCGTCCAGCGACCTGA
>DAOPZB010000067.1:0-8501 GCA_035353195.1 Methanothrix sp.
AGAAGGGCATCGACGACCTGGCCCAGCATCACCTGGCCAACGCCGGAATCCTGGCACTGCGCCGGGTGATCAAGAAGGACCTGGACAAGCTGGCCAGGGCCACAGGAGGCAGCATTGTCACCGGCCTGGATGAGCTGAAGCCCGAAGACCTGGGAACCGCGGCCCTGGTCGAAGAGAAGCGCATAGGAAACGGCATAATGACCTTCGTCTCCGGCACCAAGAATCCCTCGTCAACCCTGCTCCTCAGGGGCGGCACCAAGCAGGTCTTGGACGGCCTGGAGAGGGCACTGGACGATGCCCTCCATGCTGTAGCCGACGTGGTGGAGGACGGAAAGCTTGTCCCCGGCGGCGGAGCCCCGGAGATTGAGCTGTCCCTGCGGCTGCGGGAGTACGCCGCAACCCTGAGAGGCCGGGAGCAACTGGCAGTCACCAAGTTCGCCGAAGCACTGGAGATAGTGCCCAAGACCCTGGCCGAGAACGCCGGATTCGACGCCATCGACAAGGCAGTGGAGCTGAAGAACAGGCACGGGAAGAGCAAAAATGCCGGCCTGAATGCCTACACCGGAGAGGTGGAGGACATGCTGGAGAAGGGAGTGGTCGAGCCGCTGCGGGTCAAGGTGCAGGCCATACTCTCGGCTACCGACGCCGCCTGCCTCATCCTGCGCATAGATGATGTCCTGGCCTCAACCAAGAAGCCCCCAGAGCGCGCCCCCGGAGGAATGCCGCCCGGCATGGGTGGCATGGGCGGTATGGGAATGCCCCCCGGAATGGGCGGTATGGGTGGAATGGGTGGCATGGGAATGCCGCCGGGAATGTTCTAGGCCGAACAGGCCTGATACATTCTTTAAATCTTTTTTTCGTAGATCTTATCTCAGGCTCTTTGAGGTTCTTCGCTATTTCCTGTGGCTAACCTGAGTTAATCTGTCTAACAGGCTTATTCTCATCTCTGTGCCTCTGTGCCTCTGTGGTTTTGTTCAGTAGCATTAGGCTTAATTGTCGGCCTGGACAGCCACAGAGGCGAGAGAGACACAGAGACAAAGAGCCACTTCACCACCCACAGGAAGTAGCGAAGAGCCCTCTTTGATATATCAATCACGTTATCTTTATATAAAATAATATCAATTAAGCGAGTGATATGGAGTCGTATCTGTTCTGGCTGGTCCTTCTGGCGCTTGTCATACTCTCGGCCAGCATCATGCAGATGCAGGCCAGGGCAGGGCACAGGCTTGAGGAGGACTGCCGGAGGCTGCATTCGGAGATCGAACTCTTGCAGGGGCGGCTGCGGGAGAAAGAAGGCAGTCTCGACCGACTGGAGCGGAAATTCGCCCAATTGCTCAAGTGGAGGTCGCGGGCCGCGGAGCTGGAGTCGGAGCTGAAGGCCGCCAAGCGGTCTCAGGATTACGCCTCTTCCGCCAGGCTGCACTTCCTGGAGGAGTCTTTGGCCGGCAGCGCCGCAATGCAGAGCTCAAAATTCCTGGCGACAATTCCATCCGGCCTGCCGGCCCCATCCGGCCACTCTGCCATCCGCCTTTGCCCAGAACCCCCATCTTGCAGGAAGAGCTTGAGCTTCGAGCAGAGCCTGGAGAGATTGCTGGAGGATGCCGATTTCGAGGTGGTGATAGTATCCCCCTGGATCAAGAGGCAGACCTGGAACAGCCTGGCCGGAGAGCTAAAGAGGTTCGCCAAAAAGGGAGGCCGTCTGAGTGTGTTTACCAGAGGATGCGCCTCCGACTACTCCCTGGGGCTGGCCGACGACCTCTACGGGGAGATATCCTCTCTGGGGGGAGAGGTCGTGCTCGTCCCCAGGCTGCACGCCAAGATCTACATGGCGGACAGACGGGCGGCGATCATCACCTCCGCCAACTTAACCAGAGGGGGCACGCAGGGCAATTACGAGAGCGGCCTGCTGGTGAGCGACCCGGCCATCCTCAGGGAGATCTGCGACTTCGTGGATGCATTGTCCGCTCAGGCACCCGAAACGACGTTTTTCATCACAGAGAAATGATCATGACTTCCCGTCACCCATATCCATGAAAATGAACCTTTCGTTCTTTGTATGGCATTTTCGTACCACACAGAGGACAGAGAAGCACACATGGAGAGAGCTAACGAGAGAGCTAACAACTGAAACGAACTGGGGATGGCCACACAAAACAGCGGAGAGCCATAAACTTGGGACACAACTGCGTCCCACTACTGCGTCCCGCAGCTCTCCCCCTCGTGATCGGCCTCTCCCTCAACGCCCTCGTGCGCCTCGGCCCCGGCCTCCGCCTCTTCCGGCGTGATCCGGCCGGTCTTCACCCAATAGTTCTTGATGGCGGCATGCAGGGCATCGGCGCCGAGGTTGGAGCAGTGCATCTTCTGAGGCGGCAGGCCCCCCAGCTCCGCGGCCACATCATTCCTGGTGATCTTCATGGCCTCGTCCAGGGTCTTTCCTCTGGCCATCTCCGTCACCATACTGGATACGGCTATGGCCGACCCGCAGCCGAAGGTGCGAAACTTGATGTCGTCGATCCGATCGTCCTTGACGGTGATGAAGATCTCCATGAGATCGCCGCAGACGGGATTGCCCACCTTCCCATAGCCGTCCGGGCTTTCGATCACTCCCACGTTCCTGGGATTCATGAAGTGGTCCATAACCTTCTTGGAGTAGCCTATCTGAGTCTGTGCCATGACAATTCACCCCATCTTAAAAGCAAAAACATTAACGGGACAGCTACCTGCTACCTCTCCCATTCGTCGCTCTCCAGCTCATCCAGAGCCTTTAAAACGCCCTGCACCGCCATTTCGAAGAACCTCTCTCCCTTTTCAGCGGATGCCGGCTCAGGATTTCCCATGACGCCGTTGCCCATGAGGTGGCGCACGTCCTTCATGACCATAAAGCGGGGCCTATTGGGGAAGTGCTCCGTGGGCCTGCCCTTCACCAGATCGGGGCGGATGGCCATCATGAGGGAGGTCTCCACCTCGCCGGCATGCCCGTCGTGAGGCGTGACTACCCTCGAGAAGTCTATGAGATCGAATAGAGATACCAGGCTCACCCGAAAGTCCCGCTCCTCAACCGCCATCTGGCATGCCTCCTCCAGGGCGGCCATATGCTGGCCACCGGCGTGGCCGGTCAAAATGAGCACTCTTGTCAGGCCGCTGTCGGCAAAGGAGAGCAGTATGTCCCGGACATAGCCCCGCAGGGCGTCATGCCCCACAGTGATGGTGCCGGGAAAGCCGCGTGTGCTGCGGCAGACGCCGTAATGAATGGGCGGAGCCAGGAAGACCTGCCGCCCCTCTGCCACCGCCCGCGCCACCTGCATGGCCTGAAGGGTGTCGGTGATGGTAGGCAGGTGCGGTCCGTGCTCCTCCGTAGCTCCCACGGGCAGAATCACCGTCCGGGTTGCGGCCAGGCCGGCCTGTATCTCCTGCCAGCTCATCTCCTCCAGTAGCTTCATACCTTGATGATGCCTCCGTTGAGGACGTAATCCTCAGGAGCCCTCAGCTCGTAGCTCTTGTCGCCCACCATCAGTTGGTAGGCTCCCATGGGCTTGGTATCGAAGTTGGTGCCGCCATCTCCAGGCCCCTCTGTGGAGTAGGGGAGCACCAGAGTGAACCGGCCATTGCTGTCGGTGATATTGGACTGCTGATACAGGAAGGCCCGGTTCTGATTGGTCATGATCACCGCCGCCGCCGAGACCTTCGTTGCTGGTGCTGCCTCTCCGTTCACTGTAACTCCCGGCACATGCTCGAAGATCTTGACGAACTTCTGGCCGTTGCTGGTCACGGCGGTCTCTGACTCATGCACCAGCCGATAGTGCTGCAATGCCTCCAGAGGCGCAGCCGAGCTTGCCGGGCTGGTGGATGCGATCTCCGCCCGGTCTCCCCTGCCGAGAGAATCATTGACGAATGCCTCCAGCTCGGCGCGGCTCTTGCCTATCTTGGGCGCTTCGGTGAGCACGGGCACCGTCATGCCGTTATCCGCCTGAACCGGCCGGTAAGCGAGTCCCATTCCGCCGTCGCCGACTACCTCAGTTCCATCGAAGAAGAACAGCCGGGCGGTCATGGTCTTGAAATAATTCTCGCGATAAATCATGACCGGTACCCATTGGTCACCCTGCGATTGATACACCGCACCCATGTACCGGGAGGTGGGAATGGCGCTCCAGGCAGCCATGGCATGGAATTTGCCGGTCGCCATAGGCTGATCGATCATCACATACTTGGTATTCAGGTAGGCAGATCGATTGAGGTCAAGGTCCGCCAGCACCTCTTCCGCCCGGCTTTCGTTCTCGGCCAGGAAGAAGGGCGAAGATCCGGCTACATTATGAGTGACGCTGCCGATTCCCTGCTGGAAGGGATTGGCATTGGGAATTCTATGGCCTATGGTCTCGATGAGATGGCCGTAGTCCCACCAGGACATGATGCCATAAGCCGCATCCGGATAGGCATACTGACCGCTCTTCGGCCTCTGGTACTTCTCATAAAGCTCCATGCCGGGGCTAGGCGTATTGTTCTGCAGCCAGGCAGTTGAAGTGCGCCAGTCCATGTCCGGACCGCCTGCGCTCTGGGCGTAGACTATGCTCCAGCTCAGGCTGGGGTAGATGATGAACAAGAATATCACAATGGCCGCCAATATGGTCTTGGCGTTGGCGGCGAAGAATCTGTCGGGCCTGTCCAGCAAACCCATCTCCAGGTCCTCGATGTGCAGTTTCTGCATCAGCCAGGAGATCAGGAAGCCGACGAGTACGGCCACATTAATGGCATAATAATAGGTGAACCTGTTCTGGGCCAAAGCCATGACCAGGATCATAATCGACCAGGTGAGGATCAGTATCTCCGCCGGCTTTTGGCTCCGGGAATTTCGGTAGACCAGCAGGATCAGGGCTATGAGCGCCAGGAAGAATGTGCTGAAGAGGAAGGCAAAAAGCTCTCCGAAGGCCGGCAGAGCTGATGTCGGACTGGCCCCCAATCCCGGAAATGAGCTGAGGACATTGCCCAGGGAGAACGCACCGCCCTCTGAGAACAGAGCGGCTGCCTCGCCCACAGTTGCCGCTCCGCCCGTCCTCTGCTGGAATATGGCAAATCCCGCCAATAGAGGCTTGGTGAATTGGGGCAGGACAAAGTAGAAGACTGTGGTGGCCACGGCTGCCAATGCAATCAATGCGCCGGGATAGTAGTATCCGGCAAATCCCTTCTCCCCGATAGCCCTGGAAAGCAGGGCGAGGAACACGACGGCAACCACGCCCAGGAGAAGGATGGTGGGCTGGAACAGACTGTAGAGATAATGATTGAATCCCAGGGAGGAGTCGACAAAGGGGAGGACAAAGAGGGTAGCCACCAGAAAAGCTATGGACCCGGATATGCTCAGGTACTCCACATTCCGTCCCTTCAAATGATCGAAGATGCTCTGCAGCATGATGAATAGCAGGATCACGCCCTCAAAGAGAAATCCCGAAGACCAGTTGTCGATATACAGTCCCAGCATAGCCCCCGCCAGGGCGGAATAGAGGAGGGGCATCTTGAAGGCCGACCAATTCTTCTGCACTGCGGATAGTGTCATGCCTTTTCCTGTGCGCAGGGCCAGGAGAACGAACATTATGGTCAGGCTGCTGAACAGTATCTCCCCGGCATGATGATCTGTAAATCCGAGGGTGGTGCGGCTGAAGACCTGTCCGGGAAGGACGGCGATGGTCATGGCTGAGATCAGGCCGCAGGTCCTGCCGAATAGCTCTCTTCCAATGTAATAGACGGGGAAGACCAGCAGGCATCCCAGCACTGCCGGCAGAAAGGCCCCAACCGTCTCAACCAGATGGGTGCTGGGATGCCCCAGGCCCAATATGTATGAGGCTACAGTGATGGCCCAGCTTACAAAGGGACCGAAGTGCAGAGATGTGCCATGAGGGAAGTAGGTCATGGGATCAAACCACAGCCTTTGCAGGTTGATCACAGTGCCTTTGGCCAGCATCATGTGGTACCAGGCGTCGCTTTCGCTGCTGAATATGACGCTGCCTCCCGAGAACACCCTGCCCAGGGGAATTATGCCGCGAAGGTAAAATGATAAGAGTGCCGCGGCGATCAAGCCTGCATATAAATATAGATTGCTATTCTGCCAAATGCCGGCCCTGCCGGTCTGTTTGGACTTTTTCTCCAGAGGGGCGGACGGTGCCTGCACCGGCTTTGACTCCGGGGCATTTGACGGAGATTTTTTGCCGCCGTCTCTCTTGTCTGCAGTTCTCTTCGACATCATGGCCAAGTGACAGTTCTATACACATAAACGTTTTGAATGGTCTTCACCTCTTACTCGCAAATATGCAGAATTTATATCATCCTAGAGCCATTAACAATGAAACACAAAGTTGTGTTAAGGATGTGACAGGTGTATGGAAAAGATACAGGACGTAAAGGGTCTGGGCGGCATGCTGAATGGATTTAGGGATCTTGTGGCGGATGACAAAAAGATAGTATTCGTGGGCTCCCCGGGCTTCTGTACGCCCTTTGCCCTATTCCTGGGCTATCCGGTGAAGGAGAAGGAGCTGGCCTTCCTGCCCGGCCTGGCTCAGGACAGGGCGCGCAGCATCATAGCCACGGAGTACGGCATGGAGCTGGCCGGCCCGGCCAGTGCCGACGGGGACGTGGTGGTGATTCTGGGAGGCATGGCCATGCCAAAGATTGGGGTCACAACCGCTGAGATGAAAGGCCTTCTCGATAAAATAAAGTACAAGAGGCTGATCGGCGTTTGCTTCATGTCCATATTCGAAAAGTCGGGCTGGTGCCAGGCATTGCCCTTCGACAGGGTTATGAATGTAATTGTCCAGGGGGAAATTTCAAAATAAAAAGAAAAATGGGCCCGACGCGATTTGAACGCGTGACCTCACGGTTATCAGCCGTGCGCTCAACCTGGCTAAGCTACGGGCCCGGTCCGGACTCTGCTTTGCTGATCCCATTAATAACTGTTTCCCTTACAGTGCGAGTCCATGAGGCCCGCCGCCCCGGCCAGCAGCACTACGACAGCCTTAAATCAAAGCAACGAGGACTGATATCATGGTGCTTATGGATTCATCGGAAAAGAAGGAAGGCGCAGAAAATCTGGAAGGGCTCTATGACCTGGCCATACCCCTGAGCATGCCCGTCTCAGTGATACGCGAGCTGGTGGAGAACTTCGAGCTGGACCTGCTCAGAAGGCCGGGCAAGATGGATATGACCGGCGAGGTGATGGACAGGGAGATCCTGGTCCTGCGGGGCGACCTGGAGACCGTCAAGGCCGCGGAGAAGTACATGTTCGAAGCCCTGGATAGAAAGCTCTTGGAATGGTCCAGTCGCGACAAAAGTGAGAGATACAAGAAATATTACGAGGAGCAGGTCCAAAACAGGACAATAGAGCAGAAGGAAAATCCTGATGCCACCAAAAACTGGGACCTGGAGATAGGCGAATAGCCCTGACATCGAAATCAAATACATCAAATCGAATGAGGGCAAAACGGCCGGGGTCAGTCTATGGCCTCAGTCGATCAGCACCCACTTATTCTTTCCTTCCCATAGCTTCAATGAGTACAGGGAGACGGCGGACCCCTGCATCTCCTCTCTGAGCCTGCCTGCCAGGTGCTGGGCAATGGTTTCCGCCGTGGGATTGGGCAGGATGTCGTTTAGGTAAGCGTGGTCCAGGTCTTTCATGGCCGCGGCAATGATCTTTTTTAGCTGGTAGAAATCCATGACAAAGCCGTCCGCGCCCACCTGGCCCTCCACCACCACCTCCACCTGATAGGTGTGGCCATGCAGGTGGGCGCACTTGCCCTGATAGCCGGGCAGGCTGTGCGCGGCATCAAACTCCGTGACGAGTCCCAGCTTCATTCCTGGGCCCTCCCTCTGCGGCGGTCGATCTCATCGAGCTGGTCGAGCATCTTGCGCAGGGCCGATCGCACGGCATCGGAGAAGCTCACAAACTTCTTTCCGTCTCCGACATGGACCTGGACATCGTCTACGATGTGCTGGGGTATATCCACTGTAACTTTGGGCATATGGTCCTCTGACATGAAATTCACTGGCTTTCTAATTTGACACCCTCTATCGCATGGCATCCAGGTACTCCTGGAAGATGGATCAGGGATGTCTGGGAGAATACCCAGAGATATTAATAGATTTGCCTCCCCGTGTTAGCTCTTCTCTGTGTGCTTCTCTGTCCTCTGCGTCTCTGTGGTTTGGTTGGTGAGCTTTCGACAATTTACACTACTGCTACTGAACAAAACCACAGAGGCACAGAGGCGCAGAGACGACCTGACTGCATGAAGACGGAGCAACTTAAGTTAGCCACAGTAAATAGCGAAGAGCAAGGAGGCATAATTCACACCACCGCCTGCAATGCATCCTCAGGAGCGCCCGCCAGTACGCGCAGAGCCTGGGCTTCCATGAAATGCAGTCGTGCCGGGACTACCAGGATATGCAAGGGGCCGCCGAAGTCGTATCTGTTCAGCCCTGCCAGCAGGTCGGCATGGACTGCCGCCTCCTCCGAGCCGGCCCGG
>DAOPZB010000068.1:0-6275 GCA_035353195.1 Methanothrix sp.
TATCGGCAAACCTAAAGCACATGGATGCCTTGAAGTCGGAGGGCTTTATCAACAACAGCACAGTGGAGGTCTTTGCCAGGAACAAGGTGGCAATAATCGTGCCCAATGACAACCCTGCGAATATCACAGGCTTAAAGGATCTGGCTGTTCCAGGAGTCAAGATATTGATGGGAACCAAAGACCTTCCCGCGGGAGACTATGCTCTTCAGGTTTTAGACAGGCTGGCTGCGGACCCGGAATTTGGCCAGGAGTATAAGGAATCGGTGCTTTCTAACGTAGTCTCCCAGGAGACCACAGTAAACCGCATCGTCTCCAAGATTGCCCTGGGCGAAGCTGATGCAGGATTTGCTTTTATATCCGACGTCAGCCCTGAGATGATCGGGAAGGTCACCAGGATATCCGTTCCGGACAAATATAATGTAATTGGGGACTTCCCGGTGGGTGTGCTATCGCAGTCCGAATACCCAGAGGAGGCACAAGCCTTTTTAGATTTGATGATGTCCAGCGATGGACAGGCCATCCTGGAGAAGTACGGATTCATTCCTGTGGTGCAGGCAGTGCAGGCAGGCGCTTTTGGCGGATCTGCAAAGGCTGCGACTGCCTGAGAGGGCCGCTGACAGAGAGGGCAAATGGGAAAAAATATATGACAACAATTGAAGCCGTCAGACACTTTCGCGGGATCATACTCAGCAAGGAGCTCTTTAGGAGACTGAGAAGCCGGGCTGCCAAGGCCGGCCTGGCTCTGCTCATCTTCCTGACCATATCCTTCATCGCTCTGCCGGTGGTCTCCCTCTTCGTCAAAAGCCCCCTGGACACTGTTTTGCGGTCATTGAGCAGCCCCATGGTGGTCGACGCCCTGCGGCTCTCACTCTCCACGGCGGCCGTCAGCACCCTGATAGTGGTCATCCTGGGAACACCCCTGGCCTACGTCAACGCCCGCTTCCGCTACCCCGGCAAGGAGATCGCCGACTCGGCAATCGACCTGCCGGTGATCATGCCCCCCGCCGTGGCCGGCATTGCCCTGCTCATGGCCTTCGGCAGAATGGGCGTCCTGGGACAGCACCTCAATGCCATGGGGATAAGCATCGCGTTTACCACCCTGGCGGTGATCATTGCCCAGATATTCGTCTCCTCTCCATTCTTCATCCGCCAGGCGAGAACCAGCTTTGAGGACGTTGACCTCTCCATTGAAAACGCCGCCCGCACTCTGGGAGCTTCGCGGGCATACACCTTCTTGCATGTGATACTGCCCATTGCCTTCAATGGCCTGGTGTCGGGGGCCATCATGGCTTTTGCCCGATCGCTGGGCGAGTTCGGGGCTACCATCATGTTCGCAGGCAACTTTCAGGGGAGGACCCAGACCATGCCCCTGGCCATCTACACCGCCATGCAGGGGGACTTGGACGCCGCTTTATGCCTGGCCATCATCCTGGTGATCATCTCCTTCCTGGTCATATTCCTGGTCAAAGCCCTCTCCCGAAGGGTGTACGAGAATGCTGGAAATTGATGTCAACAAGAGGCTGCGGGACTTTTCCCTGGCTGTAGACCTGGATGTGGCCAGAGGGGAGATTCTCATGCTGGTTGGGGACAACGGCTGCGGCAAGACCTCTCTTCTCAACCTCATCGCCGGCATAAGCAGCCCTGATACGGGCAGGATTGTTCTGAACGGCAAAACCCTGTTCGACTCCGAGATAAAGGAGGATGTTGCACCGGAGGAGAGGAATATCGGCTATGTCTTCCAAAGCTATGCCCTCTTTCCCCATATGAGCGTATATGAGAATGTGGCCTTCGGGCTACGCGCCCGCCGCCTATCGGCGAAGGAGATAGATCTGATGGTAAAGGACCGGCTGGATGAGGCCAGCCTCTGGGAGATCAGGAATGCCAAGGCATCCAGCATATCAGGCGGCCAGAAGCAGCGGGTGGCACTGGCCCGCGCCCTGATCATAGAGCCGGAGCTATTGCTGCTGGACGAGCCGCTGGCGGCCCTGGACGTGCGCCGGCAGGAGGCCATGCGGCGGGAGCTGAAGGAGAGGCTTCATGACTGCCAGGTGCCGAGCATCATCGTCACCCATGACCTGAGGGACGTCTCCTGCATCGGGGACCGGGCCTGCCTCCTGGAGAGAGGGAAGATCGTCCTCTCCGGCGGTCCGGAGGAGGTCATGGGCTGGGGCTCTAATCTGCCATCGAGCGGCAACTCATGCAGCAAATAAAACCAGGGATAGGACATATAATTGGATGGACAAAGGAAAGAATGAGCGCGCGGTGAGAAGACTATGGGGAAGGATCTATTACAAGAGGCAAAGAGGATTTTCATCGATGAACTGAAATCCGGGATGAAAGATGGATTGAGCGGGGAGGACATGAAGAGCGAGGTGGTGGTGAGCCGCCCCCTCAGCCCCGCTGAGGCCCTGGGTGATCCGGAGCGGGACGACTTTCCCATTCTGAGGGGAAAGGAGGTTTTGATGCAGGCCGTCTACAGGGGCTGCTGCGGACAGGCATTTACCTCCGACCGGGGTGCCTTCAGGGGAACTTTAAGCGATGTTCTCAGGCTGCCTCTGCAAGGGGGCTTCGAACGCGCCGTTCTGATATCAACCATGAATGCCGTGCTCAGGTATCGTGGCCTGATCGAAGGCACTGTGCACTGCAAGGATGGGGGGCCAAAGAGATGCAGCCAGTGCCTGGCAGAGTGGATCCGAGAACAGAAATGGCAGGAGGCAGACAGGTTCGGGCTGATAGGCCTGCAGCCAGCCCTACTGGAAGCACTGGTGGCTGCGGTGGGAGCGGATAGGGTGATGGTCTCGGATCTGGCCGAGGCCGGATCGGTGCGATGCGGAATCGCTGTCCAGGATGGTATGGACTGCCAGGAGATATTCGAGCGCTGCGCCGTTATATTTATCACCGGCTCTGCTCTGGCCAACGGCACCATGGACGGCCTTATGGAGAGCGCCCTGCGGCATAAAAATCGAACCATATTATTCGGAACGACGATATCCGGGCCGGCATATCTCCTGAAACTGGAGAGATGGTGCCCCTGCTCCACTTGATCTTGCTCCACGGATCCTGCTCCACGGATCTTGCTCATCGATCCTGAGAATCGAAGCAATATAAAAGCTAAATAATTCACTATTAGCCCTTTAGTGAGCCCTAATGCAAACCTTCTTAAGCCCCCGGCGGAATGGAGTTGTAGGCGAGAAGCCCTGGAGGAAGAAAGTGTCTGCAAAATTGGCTGCATCCCTCTGCCCCTACTGCGCCGTTGGCTGCGGAATGTATCTTGTCGTCGATAAAGG
Source organism: Methanothrix sp. (assembly GCA_035353195.1). GTDB lineage: Archaea > Halobacteriota > Methanosarcinia > Methanotrichales > Methanotrichaceae > Methanothrix. The sequence goes on from DAOPZB010000068.1 coordinate 3,288, forward strand.
CAAAGCAGTAGGCATTGAATACATGACCGACCACCCCGCCAGCGAGGGGGCTCTCTGCCCCAAGGGCAATGCCGTCCTGGAGGTCTTGAACAGCGAAGAGAGGCTCACGCATCCCCTGAAGAGGAGCGGAGACGGATTTGTGGCCATCTCCTGGGATGAGGCCTTGAGCCTGGTGGCGGAGGGCCTCTCCAGGAACATCAAGAAGCATGGAGCCGGGTCGCTGGGCTTTCTGGCCTCCTCCCGCTGCAACAACGAAGAAAACTACCTCTTCCAGAAGATGGCCCGGCTTTTGGGCTCGCCCCACGTGGACAACTGCGCCCGGCTCTGCCACTCGCCAACCGTGGTCGGCCTGGGAGCGGTCTTGGGAACGGGTGCCATGACCAACAACCTCCTCGACCTGGAGAATTCCCGGTGCATTTTTGCCATAGGCACCAACTTCACTGAAGCCCACCCCGTCGTCTCCCGCTGGGTGCAGAAGGCCAGGGACAGGGGAGCGACCATCATAGTGGCCGATCCCCGCATCACCTCCACCTCCTGGACGGCGGACGTTCACCTGCGCATCAATCCGGGAAGCGACATCGACCTATTGCGGGGCATGATGAAGGTCATAGTGGAGGAGGGCCTCCTGGACAGCGACTTCATCGCAAAGAGGACGGAGGGCTTTGCTGCCCTGAAGGAGAGCCTGAGCGGCTTCGCCCTCGAGCAGGCGGCGGAGAGGACGGGCATCCCGGCAGGCGAAATCGCCAGGGCGGCGAGGATCTACGCCCGCTCGCCGGCCACCGCCCTGCTCTACTCCATGGGCATCACCCAGCATGTCTGCGGGACAGATAACGTCAAGGCCTGCGCCACCCTGGCTCTCCTCTCTGGCCAGATGGGCCGACCGGGAGCAGGCGTCTGGCCCATGCGCGGCCAGAACAATGTGCAGGGCAACTGCGATATGGGCGGCATGGCCGAATTCTATCCGGGCTACAGGAGGGCCTCGGACCCTAAGTCCGTGGAGTTTTTCCGCGCTGCCTGGAATGCTCCCCACCTGCCTCTGGGCCCCGGCCTGACATCCACGGAGATGACCGAGGCCGCCCTCCAGGGCAGGATGAAAGCCATGTACATCATCGGCGAAGACCCGGTCACCTGCGATGCCAACATCATCCGGACCCGCGCCGCTCTGGACAGCCTGGATTTCCTGGTCGTCCAGGAGATATTCATGACCGCCACAGCGAAGGTGGCAGACGTGGTGCTGCCTGCGGCGGCCTGGGCGGAGAAGGACGGCAGCTACACCTCCATGGAGCGGCGGGTGCAGTGGATCGACCAGGCCGTGCCACCCGTTGGAGAGGCGAAGGAGGGGCTGTGGATCATCAACGAGGTCGGCAGGAGGCTCGGCCTGGACCTGGGCGGCCCATCAGCCGGCCAGGTGCTCGGGGAGATCAACCGCAATGTTCCCCAGTACGGCGGCATGACCAAAGAGAGGATCTCACAGGTCGGCGGCCTGCGCTGGCCCTGCCCGGATGACAAGCACCCCGGAACGGACATCCTGCACCGGGAGCGCTTCTCCACTCCCAGCGGGCGGGCAAACATCGCCACGGTGGAGAACCGGCCGGCAGCGGAGGCCGTCAGCTCAGACTACCCCATCCTGCTCAGCACCGGCAGGATAGTGGAGCACTACAACAGCGGCTCCATGACCCGGCGGAGCCCGTCGCTAAACGAGGTCAACCACGAGCTGTACGTCGAGATCAACCCGCAGGACGCTGCCGGGCTCAGGGTGAGGCACGGGGATATGGTTAAAGTCAAAACGGTGCGAGGAGAGACGGAAGCCCGGGCGCGAATAACTGAAAAGGTCAAGCCGGGCATGGTCTTCATGCCCTTCCACTGGCAGGGGACCAACATCATCACCTCCGACGCCCTGGACCCGGTGGCCAAGATCCCGGAGTACAAGATGGCGGCGTGCAGAATAGAGGCCATGGGGTGAAGGGCAGAATTTAGTAGCACCCGGTCATTGCAGAGGCTGCTACCACTTATTTTTACAGACTTCTCCAGCCCCCTTCTTTATGAATCTTGAAGGATGATTTGCGAGTAGCATAACTCATGGTTGCCGTCCAGTTCTTCTCGAAGGGATCCCATTGCATTTTAGACAATGATTGATTCCTGAATTCCGACTGCACGGCATAGAAGGGGTAGATGTACGTGTTGTTGATATTGGGTCTGTAAAAAATCAATGGCGAAGACACAGGTACTCTCGTATAGAATATGGGATCAGTGAAGTACTGCCGGATCTCTCCATAATTTGGAGAACCCACAAATCCTCCTTCCAGCCAATCTGCTGCGGAAGCGGTCATGCTTAATAGAGATAAAATTAAAATCAATCGAAGCATTCGGATCACAATCATTTCTTTCCATTCAATCATATTAAATCTTATGCTTCGATATATATTTGGCAGCTATATCTCACCGCTTCCATTTGATCCTGTCGCCCTTGACCTTAATGACTCCGTTCTTCTCCATGGACCTGGCCAGCTCCTCCACGGCATCGCTTGCGTCCAGCTCCAGGATATTTCCCTTAATCTCCATTTTCATCTGGCTTCTCTCGCAAAAGGAATCCATATCCTCTTTGCCCTGAGTGCCGTCTTCTAAAGATCCGACAATCTTCGCCAGGAAATTGAGGCGGGAGTATTCCGTCGGATACTCATCACGAAAATCATCATCCAGCTCATCTACCAGGACGGAATAGTATTCATCAACGAATATGATTGCTCTGGGCTCGACGGAAAATGTCGTGGTGGTCCTGGACATTGGAGCCTCCTCATCTTCACTTTCGTCACGGACCCGCAGAATGGGATCATCGGGCAATGCCGCTCCATCCTCGCCCCATCGGAAATTATTCCTCTCCAGGGCCAGTTCGGCAAAAGACCTGGCATTGGTTACATCCACTAACGTTTTGATTACCCTGGATTCCGCCTCCTCTTTGGCCTGATCGGCGTCTTCGGACGGGCTCGC
>DAOPZB010000068.1:6375-8483 GCA_035353195.1 Methanothrix sp.
GCCTCCCCGGACTGATTCGACTCTCCCGGCGATTTCTGCTCAGCCTGCTTCCATTTCGGGCTATGCTCTGAAAGCAGATCTAAAAGCTTCTCCCGGTTCTCTTCCCTGTTCGGATCGATTTCGTCCGCCAGCCTATCGCTCCAGTCATCTTCACCTGCGCCCTCGGCCAAGACCTTGCGCAGGGCCGCCAGGTACCTTCCGTAATCTTGCTTATCCTCTTCGGTCAGGACGGCAAATAGCTCACTCATCCGGCCTTCCAGGAAATAGGACGTCTCGACATTGCTGGCTGTAAATGTTTTAATGTCCACCTTCATTCCGGCATCCTTGAGATAGTCGGCGACATCCCTCGCCTCATCCTCGTAGTACACTCCAAGCAGGAACATGGGACCAAGATAATCTGCCCATGTTTAAGAAGCTTTATATCGAGAATAGAATTTGCCCACTGTTACGGAACGAAACCGCAGAGGCACAGAAGCACAGAGCAATGAAGCTCCTATAAAAAGATGCAAATAAAAAAAAAGGTTCGGATGGGATTTAAGGAAGGATTATGTTGAACGACGGATTGAACACGTCCAGCATTCCTAAAAACCTCTCGAATACCGGGACGTCACCCTCTGTCGTCACTCCCGCGAGTGGGACCGTGGGATCGAGCGCCAGTTGCTCCAGGCTCTTTCTGGGCATGGTGACGGTCACATTTGCCTCATCCGAGGACTCGCCCACCCAGTAGACGAGAACGCTATTCCTGACCTGAACCAAAGCCTTCTCGCCGGTATCATTGAGGGCCAGGTTCATCCTGAAGTCCTCTCCGTCGGCTTTCTGGCCGTCCAGCCTCACGGCAATGTAGTCGAGGAGCATGCTCGTAGACATGGCGGACAGCACATCAGCCGATATGGTCGTGATGCCATGGGCCGGTTGGCTGCTGCGCAGCTCCCAGGCCCCCACCAGATAGGCGTCGCGCGCCGGGCCGGACTCTGCCTGGTAGCCGAGCTGCTCCAGGGCCGCAGCCTCCATCTCCCGGGCCTTCATGTTGCCGGGATCGGCGAAGACCAGGTAGTTGGCGATGGTTGCCACCAGCTCATACTCTCCCTCATCATAATCCTGGGCGAGCTTCTCCAGGACGGCGTCCGCTCCGCCCATGTATTCGGTGATATTCCTGGCGAACTGTTCCGGAGGCAGGCGCTTGAGGTTGATGGGATTGGCGTCGTAAAAGCCCAGGTACTTCTGATATGTGGCTTTCACGCACATGTAGATCTGGCCGTAGAATCCGTGGGTGTACCAGTACTTCTGCAGGGACTGGGGCAGAGTGATCATGCTGGCGATCTCATCCATGGTATAGCCCTTGTTCATGAGATTGAGAGTCTGGTCGTTGATGAACTTGTACATGTCACGCTGAACCTCCAATAGCTCTATGACCTTGTCATTGCCGTACCGGGGCCAGTTGTGGGCGGTGAACACGACCTGTGCCTCATCACCGTACAGCCTCCGGGCCTCGTCCAGGCATTTTGCCCAGGAGAGGGGATCTCTGACCTGCGCTCCCCGGAGGGTGAGGATGTTGTGAAGGGTGGCAACGCAGTTTTCAGCCATGAAGAGCGCTTTACGATCCGGAAACCAAATGTCCATCTCCACCGGAGCCTCGGTGTTGGTGCAGTAGTGAAACTGCATATTAACGCCGTCGATGGTCAGGTTCTGGCCTGTCTCTGTGATATCGATGGTCGGGGCAATGAGCGAAGACCTGCCAAGCGGAGTATATTTGCCGAGACCGTTATCTACGAGGCCCTTGGCATCATGAGGAAGCAGGCCGCCATACATGTACATGGCCCGCCGCTGCATGGCCGTGCCGGCATAGACGTTCTCGCTGACGGCATGCTCCATGAATCCGTCAGGCGCTATGATCTCCACTTCGCCGGAAGCGACCTGTTCATCCGTAACCACTCCCTTCACCCCCTGATAGTGGTCGGCATGGGGGTGAGAGTAGATCACTGCTTTGACGGGGTAGTATCCCAGGGTCCTGTTCACCAGGTCCATTGCCGCCCTGGCGGTCTCAACTGCAATCATGGGATCGATGACTATCCAGCCGGAATCGCCCTTGATGAGGCTCATGGATGTGA
>DAOPZB010000069.1:0-8480 GCA_035353195.1 Methanothrix sp.
TGGACTGCTTTATAAGCTCAAAGCGATAGGACTAAAAGTTGGAAAGTAGAGTAAATTTAAATAAGTTTTTTTATCTATCTAATTCAATAATTTCAGCTTTTCAAATATCATCCTCACCGCGCCCCCCTCGCACAATATTATTTATAACTGCTGAGCCATCCAGCCCCCAGTCAGTTGCGACAATCAGAGGTGAAGATGTGACCGAATCGGCAGGAGGACTATTGATGCCGGCCATGCTTGTCATGCTTATGCTTTTTGCAGGCGTGCCGGCCCTGGGCGCGGTGCAGGATAAACAGACATCGGGCCCGGACAGGACGGCTGATCTGAACAGGAGCGATATCACCACCACATGGAACCTGTCATTTTTATTCAAAGATCGCGATGAAGCCACCGCGAAGTATGAAGAGCTGAGGAACAGGTCGCAGGCCATGAATGCCACCTTCCGCCCCCTCTTTGCCAATCTCACAGGAGGCACCCTCCTGGCTTACCTAGAGGAGAGCCGGGATTTCAGCAAGAACCTCAGCCTGCTCTATGCATATGCCTCCGCCCAAAACAACCTCAATGTCAACGACCAGGCCTTTGAGAGCCTGCTGTCCGATGCGCAGAATTTATACACAGAAAATTATAAAGATACGTCGTTCGCGGATGTGACCCTCAAGTCCCTCTCCGCCCAGGACTGGGAGCGGATCTACGCCGAGGAGCCCGGCCTGGAGCTCTTCAGGGCCTACCTGCTGGACAACTTCGGCAGATATGCAGACCACCGGCCCAGGAATGAGTCTCACGCTGCCTATCTGGCCGACATCTCCAATCAACTGATGAAGATCGATACCGATGCCGGCAAAAGGGTGACCAACAACGTCACCATGGCCGGGAATATCACCTTGGAGGACGGCCGGACGCTCTCCCTCAATTCCCAAACCTACACGGAGCTTGTCACCACTGATAAGAGCCGCGTCAACCGCAAGACGGCCTTTGATAAGCGCTTCTATCACCTCATCAACGAGTCGGACGCCATGGCCGGGATCTACAGCAATAAATCAGAATTGGACGACCTTTTGGCCCGCGAGCTGAACTTCCGGGATGCCTATGAATCCAAGATGTTCGAGGCCTATCTCAGCGAAGAGCAGGTGCAGGCCATGAACGATGTATTCAAAGAGCGCAAGGGCGACTTCGACGGCTATTACGAGTACCGGCGGCAGAAGATGAACCTCGACCGGCTGAAGCCCTACGACCTCAATCTGCAATTGCTGGACAGACCCGACGTGAAGTACGACTACATTGATACGCTCTTCAATATCTCCGCGTCCTATGCCAAAATGGACCCGGCCTTCCGGGAGATCTTCAACCTGACAGTGAGCAGCGGCAGCATAGATGTCTATCCCAACCCCGAGGGCGGAAAGAGTCCGGGCGGCTTCTGCCAGGACATGTTCGCCCTCCAGCGCCCCTCTCTGATATTCATGAATTACAAGGGGCTGATGGACGACCAGAGGACCATCACCCACGAGATGGGCCACGCCATCAACTTCTACCTCATGGGCGCAAACGTTGACTACCTCTACTGCGACGGCACGGAATACGAGATGGAGATACCATCCACATTCAATGAGGAGCTGTTCATGGACTACGCCCTGGCCAACTACGATCACGATACCGCCCTGGCGCTCCTGGCCGACACCATCGGCGACTATGAGAATTACTTCACCTTCCAGCCCATGATCACCGAGTTTGAAAAGAATGCCCACGTGCTGTGCCGCCGGGAGGGCGGGGCCAGCGGCAGCGATCTGAATGCTCTGTGGACCAATCTCTCCAAAGAGTACAGGAGCAGCCTGGTGGACTACTACCCGGAGGACAGCGCCCAGTGGACCTATATCAGCCACATTTACTTCACCAACAACTACTACACATTCAGCTATGCTCTGTCCAAAGCGGTGAGCCTCTCCCTCTTCAAGATGTACAAGGAGGACCCGGAGAGCTTCAATAAAAATTACATCGCCTACCTCTCAGCCGGGACCAGCATGACTCCCCCAGAGAAGCTCAGGAGGTTCTTCGGCCTGGAGATCGACAGAAAGCTGTTTGAGGATGCCATGGACGTCGTGGCCCTGAGGGTCCAGCAGTTGCAGCAGCTCCAGTCGGAGGGGACGGGGAAAAGCCTTTGACTTTTCCCCACTCTTTAAGGCTCTTGGCCAATAACCAGTGGCTAACGACGTTTTTCACCACAGAGACACAGAGGGCACAGAGTACGCACAGAGAGAGCTAACAACCGAATTTAACGAACTGAGAGACGGACAGGGGCGCTGCAATTGCAGTATGCGCCCGCTTCCGAATTTTCCAAAAAAAATTTGCGTCTAAACTATATCGCAGACGAAGAACATCTTTCCCGTATCGCGCATGGCCTTGGTTTCGATGCCAAGCTTGAGGGGCTCCAGCTCGACATGCTCAGGATTGAAGAGATCGATTCCGCCAGCCACTTCGCCGATCTTATATGAGCCGGCCTCGGTCCCGGCCACCTGAGCAGAGGAAGCGCCTGCCGCGACCAGGGGGGCTACTCCTGCCATCTGGCTGATGGGGAGGATGGATATCTGCCGGCCGTTGACGGTGCTCAAATTCTGGGCGGCTCCATCTGCTGCACCGGCATCTCCCAGCGGGAGGGTGGAGCTATTGGAGGCGGCCCCTATGACGGCCGTATCGTTCAAAGTGGTGTTATTCTGCAATGTGCTGTTCAGACTGGCGCTGCTCTCCTGGGCCGGGACGGCCAGGCTTGCCGCCAGCGCAAAAACCAGGATACCTGTCAAATATAATAACTGCTTATTCATGTAGGTCATCGGGCGGAAGATAGCCTGGAAGCATATCAATTTAACCCATTGTCACCGAGGCAGGCAGCCGAAAGAAGAGAGAGCAAAGGGAGAATGAAGAGAGAAAATGTATGGTAGGGCCGCCCCTTGCGGTCCCCACATGCTTTATGTGCTTTTTTATTTGATTGTCTCAAATTTGATTGTATCAATGCCGATGTCTAATACCAGAATTTGGTAATGAAGAACGGCATGTTGGTCAGGTCCTGGATGGACTCGGCAGGCAGGCCGACCTGGTAGGCGTTCTGGGGCAGATCGTTGGCGGTAGCGGTGAAGGCTGATGGCGTCGGCTGGGTGCCTCCGATGTTATAGACCGATCTCTGGGCGGAGCCGATCTGCATCGTGCCGCTATCAGATGATGCCGAGACAGACTGCACGGCGGACGGCTGCTGCTGGCCGACTGTCGCTACTGCCGGCTCATTCTGTGTCTGGGCGGCTGTAACATCCTCAAGGGCTACTACGCTCTCTGCCGGGGCAGCTTCTTGCTGTCCAGGAGCAGGCTCGCTTGCCACGGGAACAGCGGCAGCAACAGCCGCCTCAGCCTCTGCTGCGGGGGCTGTGGCATTGACGGTCTCATTGATTGTCGCATTTGCAGTTGCATTTACGGTTGCATTTGCGGTGGCATTTGCAGTAAGGTTTTCTGTGGTGTTGTTTACGGCTGCAATATCCAGAGGGGACGCCTCCTGAGCGGAGACTGCCAGGACGGCGGCAGTCATAAACATCAGGCAATATATAAATTTCATGCTCATATAATTCCTCGTTTATGTCTCACTGCCTTTAACCATATCAATCTTGCCTTCGTCCTCCCCCAGATCGCAGACCGTCTCGGCGAAGAATCCCTCTTTGCCCCGCCTCATCTCGCAGACTATCTTGCCGTCCACGATCCTCAGAATGCGGTCGGTCTTCTCCGCCAGAGCTAGGTCGTGCGTGACCAGGATGAATGTCTGGTTGATCCTGCTGTTGAGGTCCCGCAGCAGGCTGTAAATGAGTTCGGATGTTTTGGTGTCCAGGTTTCCCGTCAGCTCGTCGCCGATGACAATGGACGGCCCGTTGGCCAGGGCCCTGGCCACGGCGACCCTCTGGTTCTGGCCTCCAGAGAGCTGATTGGGCCGGCTGTCTCTCCTCTCCGCCAGGCCCACGGCCCCCAATAGCTCCATCGCCCTCTCCTTCGCCTCCGGCTTGCCTTTGCCGGCGATGAGCATGGGCATCATCACGTTCTCCAGCGCCGAGAACTCCGGGATGAGGTGATGGTACTGAAAGACGAATCCCAGCTCACGGCTGCGCAGCCTTGCCCTCTCATCGGGCCCCGCCCGGCTGACGTCGATCCCCTTGAGGAGGATTGTGCCGGAGGTGGGAGTGTCCAGCAGGCCGATCATATTGAGGAGAGTGCTCTTGCCGCTGCCACTGGGTCCGACGATGGCCACGAACTCCCCGGCCTTGATGGTGGCGCTCACTCCGTCAAGGGCCCGTACCTCCACCCCGTCCCCGTAGATCTTGCTCACGTTGTCTAAAACTATGATGTCCTGGTCTCTGCGATTCATATTGCATCTACATTTGCAGGATTCGCAGAGATATGTCTATCGGTGGATCTGCCTGGATTGCCCCTTTGGCACTCTGTGCTGATCGCCTTCTAACTGATAATAACTAAAAATGAACGCCTGAGATCAACCTATTACGTGCTTGACCAGACCGCGTTTGCTGGCGTACTCCTCCAGATCCTCCAACTCATCCTTATGCGCCTCATAATAGATCCAAATATCATCAGCGCACTCGGCTTCCTTGCCTTCTGAGATCACGCCTTCAAAGTCCTTGTCATCAGATTCAAGTTGTTGCATTTAACATCCATCAATTATCCTGCTCCAACCTCACTCCCCCGCTATCGCCTCCACCGGATCAAGCCTGGACGAGGCGTAGGCCGGATAGATCCCGGCCACGAAATTGAGCGCCAGGGCAAATATCATGGCATAGGCGAAGTACTCCGGCCGGAATACGATCAGCATCCCGCCCCCTGCCCCTGCCGCGCCCGTCACCTGAATGGGCAGAAGAGTGAGCAGTCTGGCCAGGAGAAAGCCCAGCAGGCAGCCCAGAGCCCCGGCAGGAATGCTTATGAGCATATTCTCCAGCAGAAATATCCTCAGAATGGTGCCCCTCCTCGCCCCTATGGCCATGAGGATGCCGATCTCCTTCTTTCTCCGGCTGGCGACCATGATGGTGGTATTGGCGATCACGAAGGCCGATATCAATAATATGAATATGTAAAAGAGCAAATTGGTCACATTCTGATTGCCCACGAACCGGGCTATCTCCCGGGAGAAGTCCTGCCAACTGGTGGCTCTGTAGGCCCCGCCCTCATTCAGTTCAAGGGCCAGAGCGGGAGCTGCCGTAAAGTCGGAGAGCTTGGCCGCCACCTCGGAGACCACATCCCCCTGGCCGACCAGCCTCTGAGCCGTGTCCAGTGAGACATAAACAGAACTGCTATCCTTCACCGTCCCCTTTTGCAGCAGGCCGATGACCTCCAGCCTCAGGGAATTGTTCTTCTGGTAGAGGTAGAAGTGCCCACCCGGCCTGATCCCCAGGCTCTCCGCCAGCTTCACTCCCAGGATCGCACCTCTGCGGTCGAAGTGCAGGTCTGAAAACCTTCCGGCGACCAGGTTGTCCTGCACCGCCGCCAGACGCTCCTCCTCCTCCGGCAGGACGCCCACGAATTCCACCCCCTCCACGTTATCCTGAAAAGCGGCCGCCCCCTGGCCCACCAGCCGGGGCGAGACGGCGACCACCCCGGTCTGCTGCTCCAGCCGGGAGGAGAGGGTCCGGTACATGTTGATGTAGCTCTCCGTCTCCTTGGGCCCCAGGATCAGGTGGGGATTCCTGTCGATGGTGCTCTCCAGAATCTGCACCCTCACCCCCTCCGTCAGCCCCAGGGACATGATGATGATTCCAACCGCCAGTGTCACAGAAATCAGTGTAAAGGCAGTTCCCCTGCGATTGGAAGCCACATGCCTGACGGCCACAAACATCTCAAAGGGCTCGAAGAGCTCGAAGGGCTTGAATAGACTGAATAGACTGAAGAGCTTGAAGATATTGAAGAGCTTGGAGGACTTGCCTGACTTGGAGACTTTCAGTGGGCCGGACATTCTCTCAATTCCCCCTACCTTCGCAATGCTGCCACCGGGTCAAGCCCGGACGCCCTCTTCGCCGGATACAGGGCAGCGGCTATGCTGAGGAGCACCGCCGCCGCCATGAGCAGCAACACCTCACCGGGATTGACTATGAGGGGAAGTGTGGTTATCACCCTGCCGCCGGCGGCGATCTCAAAGGGCACTCTTCCGAGTAGAATAGTGCCCGCCAGGCCGAAAACAGCGCCTATGGCAGCCCCGATAGCTCCTAAAATGGCGCTCTCCGCCAGGAAGATATTGCGCACCGTCGACCTCGATGCCCCGATGGCCATGAGCATACCGATCTCTCTGGTCTTCTCGGATACCAGCAGGTTCATGATGCTGGCCACCCCGAAGAAGGCCAGCAGCATGAACAGCAGAACCGAGAACCTGGTCCAAAAGCCCCCCACGTTGATGGCCCGGACGATCTCCGGATTGCTCTCCTGCCAGCTCTTCGCCCGGTAGCCCCAAGAGCCGACCTTCCCGGCAAGCTCCTCTGCCCGGTTGATGTCATCGAGGCTGATCTCCACGGCATCAATCACATCTCCTTCGTCCCGGAACCGGCGCGCCGTCTCCAGCGACACAAAGACCGCCCTCTCATCCAGCGGCGTCCCCGTGGCAAATATGCCCACGACCTTCAGGTCGGCGGCCCTGGCCCGGGGAAATTCCGCCCGGATCCTGTCACCCAACTTTGCATCCAGATCCTCGGCAAGAGTGCTGCCGATGGCGGCGCACCCCACCTGATCGACCCCGGCATAATCGCCCTGCAGCATGGAGCCGGCGATCCCATAGATGCTGTCCAATTGCCTGTGGTCTGCGCCTTTCAGCAGGGCATTTTTCGTCCTGTCCTTTCGGGAGAGAGTCGCCGTCCCTGAAAGCGACGGAGCATAGGAGCGTATGCCGGGCTCGGCGGCCAGCCGGCCTTCCAGTCGGTCATAAAGGTGGATGAAATCCTGGTTAAAATCCGGCAGGACGGTGACATGGGGCAACTTGTCCTCCACCAGGCCGGTGAGAATCTGCTGCTGGCCGGTGACCAGGGAGATGAATATGATGGATATGCTTACAGCCAAGGCTGTGGCCAGCAGGGATAGCGCCGTCTGCCTCCTGCGAAATATTATATGCCGGAAGGCAACTGTCAGCTCCGGACGGTCTCTCAGCCTGAGTGCCATGCATTTCATATCAATTGTTCATTATTCAATAAAGTAAAAAGGGGATTGGAGGCTTGTCTCCAGACGCTCCAATTCTGCCAGAGATGCAGCATCTTTCCCTTAAAAAGAGGTGAGCTAATAGGTGGACAGCTCTCCCCGGAAGAGCATCTGCTGGAGCCTGGGGATATTGGCCAGCCACTCATCCAGAATCTCCGTAGCCGCAGCCTCCATCTTCTTCATGTCGGCTCCCTCTTTGGGCACGATCTGCACGCTGGCGATATGGGGCTGGTCGATGGGCTTGCCGATCTGGGAGAGCATCTTGATGTAAACCTCATCGATGCCCTGCACCTCGGCGGCAATCTGCCTGGCAGCCTCAGTGCTGAGCAGGTTGTATATCTTGCCCACGTGGTTGATGGGGTTCTTGCCGCAGGTGGCCTCCAGGCTCATGGGCCGATTGGGCGTGATCATGCCGTTGGCCCGGTTGCCCCGGCCCACAGCCCCGTCGTCTCCCATCTCTGCCGATGTGCCGGTGACTGTGATGTAGACCGATCCCTGCTCAATGTCGTCGGCCACGTTCATCTGAGCCCTGACCTGGCGGGAGGTGTACTGTTTGGCAAACTCGATGATATGCTCCACAATGTCCCTCTTGATATCGGCATACTCCTTGATGTTGGCCACGTATCTATCGACCATGGCGCAGGCGATTGTCAGGTTGATGTCGTCTCCCTGGCGCATGCCCATGACCTTGATGTCCTCGCCTATGGCCGGGATGCTCTTCTTGAGCCTCATCAGCTCGCGCTCGGTATTGAAGACGATGTTCTCAGTCTCAGAGAGGGGGGCATATCCTACGCCAAACGATGTGTCGTTTGCCGAGGGCACCTTTCTGCCGAAGACATCCCTCAGATCCGAGGAGCCCATGCCGATCTTGGCATCCAGGATGATGTGGTTGTTGACATCCAGGTTGGAAAGAGACTCGCCCAGCAGCTTTCTCGCCGCCTTGATGGCGATGGTGTCCACCGGGATCTCCTCTTCCTTGAAGACCCTCGTGGCCCGGCCGGTGAGCAGGATGTAAAGCGGGCAGATGACCTCGCCGCCGCCGAAGGCCGGGTGTGACCTTCCCGCCACGATCTGCGTCTTGTCGGTGTTGTGATGCAGAACCGCACCGAATCTATCAAGGTACTCCTGACAGAGGGCCCGGCTGATGGACTCGGCGAGGCCGTCCGCCACGCTGTCCGGGTGCCCGATGCCCTTGCGCTCCACGAGCTCGATCTCCTGCTGCTCCAACGGTCTTTGATTGAGGCGTTCCACCTTGATATTTCTCTTCATGA
>DAOPZB010000070.1:0-8436 GCA_035353195.1 Methanothrix sp.
AACAGCAGCGGCGGGATAGTGCATAAGATCGACGGCATGAATCAGCCCGGGCCGAGCTATACAACAAATGATATGAATTTGTTGCCTTCCTCATCTGAAGAAAAAATGAATGATATGACCGGAAAATATCCAGATGGGTCTAGCATGGGCGGCCAGTATCTGCCAGGGGTTTAGGATTAATCTAGCCCATTTATATTTTTTTAATTCATTGTTGCAGGTTTCTTTCTGTGTGTCATCTGTGGGTCTGTGGTGAAAAACGTCGTTCCTCCGGGCATTGCCCGATCGGCTGCGAATAAGCTGCCTTTGGGGAGAGAATCGATCACAAGTATTCCCTGAACCTATCCAGAAAAAGAACCTCCGTTCTTTGTGCGTCCTTTGTGGTCTTTGTGATCTTTGTGGTGAAAGTCCGAGACCACTGGGCTGGACCTGATGCAACCGCGTCCACCACAAAGGCACAAGTCACAAAGGCGCACAAAGAACGACAAGCTCATTTTCATATGCCTGTTTGCTCTCGCTACCTAGATCCCCACTACATCGCAGCCGATATTGCCGGCGAATCTGTTCATTAACCTTGCCGGGACGTCATTGGAGTTATTATGCATCACCGTCCCCGTATTCACCGGATTTCTGTCCGGGCAGCGGTTCGTCTCAGGATACTCATCCACCAGCCCCAGCATATGCCCGAACTCGTGGGATGCCACATCGCCCGTGTCCTCGGTATCCCACAGCCCCATGTTGCTGCGATCCGGGCCCGGACGGATTCCCACCGCGTGGTGCTGGCCGGATGTCACCCACTTCACCTCGAATGTGAACGGGCAGGTGCCCTCACCGGCATGGCCGCAGCCCCAGCGTTTGCTCCATTTGTTCTCGATCCCGCTCTTCCACCTGGTCTTCAGGGTTTCAACCGTCTTGGCGCTTATGTTTGAATCGGGATTCAGCTTTATGCGAACGGTTATATGGCTCCACCTCTGCTCGAAGGCCGCCGTCCAGCCGAAGATGCATTCTCTCACTGCAAAGGAATGCTCCTTTTTGCTCATGGATGCAAGTTTGGATCGCAGAGACACTGCGGCCGTCAGCTTGGGTACACCGAATATCTGCTTGACCACGGAAAAGCCGCCCGTGACGCCCCCGTACTTGCGGGCCACTCCCCTCAGGCTGTAGCTCATTTGCGGTCCTCCTGCCCTTTGCCCAGAATCTGCCGGGATTTATCCTTGAAAAACCTCATCGTATCCGCTATTCCCGGCCCGGCGGTCAGAATCTCTGGTGCCAGGTCCCGCCCCTTCCTGATGCTCTCCTCCTCCGCCGGGAAGAAGAGGGTGGTCTTCTTTCCCTCCACTTCGATGGTCACAGAGCCCACGGCAGTGTCCGGCAGGAAATGGGCCTCTGAGCGGGTTATCATCCTGTCCAGGCCCATCTCCACATTTTTAAATACCTCTCTGGTCGCCGATTTGTCGAGGTCTGTGGAGACCTCCTGGGGAGCGGACGCCGTCAGCACGTTCATCTCCCGGACAGTCGCTTTGCCGTTGCCGGACAGGCGGAACTCCTCTTTTATCTGCTCGCTGGGCATGCCTCCTTCTACCCTGTATGTCACCTTCATGCCCTCATCAAAGATGCCTTTAGCAATGCTCTCTTTGAACTTTTTAATTATTTCCGATTCCGAGGGTGCACTCATCTTTCATCGTCTCCTTTCCGTCCCCACCGCATCATTGCAGTGCCACCAGTATGGCGATCATGCCCTTCCCGGATTTCAGAGGCTGAAGGGCCTTGCCTATGACCGCACCAAACGACCGGGAGGGGTCGCTGGCCTTCATGGCATATCCGGGAGTTGGCGAAGTGGTCAGGAGGTCGCCCACAGAAACCTGCTCGTAGCCGGCGTCAACCTTGCAGTAAACCCTGCCCATGAGGGCGATGGGAACCCTGTCCTTGCTACCGGGCGCTCTGCCCAGCACCAGACCGGGCTTGAGGTCTCCCGCCCCGGAGACCACACCGGCTACCTTTTTATCGTAGGCCTCTTTGCCCTCCACCAGTTGGCCGGCGTCGTTTAAGGCCATCACCGTCCCTTCGTCTATTTTTTCCGGCGATGCCACTTCGAAGTCCTCAGCACAATCTGCATTCTTTAATTGGATGTCGCCTGTCACCATCACTATTCCATCGAAATATCCAGCATATGTCCCGCCCTTTCCATAGACTCCGATGCCCTTCTCGCTCCTGGCATCCACGCCCGTCCCGGCATCGCTGGAGGCAAAGACGGCGGTATCCTTCTTGGCGATGGCCCTGACCGCCCACTTCTGCTCGCTTCTGGCATCCACGCCCGTCCCGGCATCGCTGGAGGCAAAGACGGCGGTATCCTTCTTGGCGATGGCCCTGACCGCCCACTTCTGCTCGCTTCTGGCATCCACGCCAACACCGGCGTCACTGGTGGCGAAGACCGCTGTGTCCTTCTTGGCGATGGCCCTGACCGCCCACTTCTGCTCGCTTCTGGCATCCACGCCAACACCGGCGTCACTGGTGGCGAAGACCGCTGTGTCCTTCTTGGCAGTTGCCCTGATTGCAATCCCCTGTTCGCTTGACGCATTGACGCCTACGCCGTTTGCAGTATGCTTGCCGGAAACTGCGGGCACTTCCGGCTTTGCTGAATCTCCGACTACATTTGCCATATCTGAACCTCTTATAAAAGGAAATAATCATCATCAATGATATTTTAAGTTAACTACAGGAGTTACTGAATCATTTATCTTAAATATTCAATTTATTTAATTAAAATTATCTGCTGGGCGAAGAGTAGAAGTATCAGTATCTGCGATTTCATAAAATCAGCAAATGCAAATCCAGGGAGGACGGACGAAGAGTGCAGACAGCATGGTGCAGTTGCGTGGCATCTTTTGAAGGGATATCGTTTTCAGAGGAAGGCAGAAGAGGGCAAAGGAGGCCAGAGATGTGACGGCGTCTTCCCGTGAAATAGCCCGGCTGGAAAAAGCTCAGCAGGTATTTGATAAGATGCTGAATTTTGACATGGACAGCCTGCAGAGGAGCAACATCCTTAGAAAGGCCGGCGACAACTGCCTGGAGATCCTCAAATGCAGAAGCGACCGGCAGACGGCAGAGAGAGCCTTATTCTGCTACGAGACGGCTTTGCAGAGCTACACAGCAGATTGCCATCCTATCTACCGGGCCATGACCCTGCGGGGCCTGGGATTTGCCTATGCCGCCTGCGCCGACGGAATTGAAATGGACTGGGGCAAGAGAGCCCAGTGGCTCAGGAGCGCCGTCGCCTGCTGGGAAGAGGCTCTATCCCACTATTCTCTGTCGTCTTCCCCCCAGGACTACCTCAGCATTCAGGAGGGGCTGGGCCGGTCTTATCGCAAGCTGGCGGAGATGGAAAATAGAGAGGACAACGCCCTCAAGGCAGCCCGGGCCTGTCAGGAGGCCCTGGGGCTTCTCAGCAAAGAGGACAGCCCTCTGCAATTTGCGGCATTGATGGCCGACCTGGCAGGCTCACACCTGACGCTCGCCCAGGCAGAGGATCGGAGCAACAATTGCAGAAAAGCAATCTCTGCATATCGGGAGGCCCTTTTGGTCTACACTGCCGACTGCCATCCCCAGCAGTATGCCGCCATGCAGAACAACCTGGCCGTGGCTTACCTCTCCCTGGCCGAGGAGGGCGCAGGCAGAGATGAAGAGAGAGCTGGAGAGAGAGCTGAAGAGAGTTCTGAAGAGAGTGCTGAAGAGAAAGCCGAAAGCAGGGCCGAATATTGCCGTCTGGCCATAGCCGCCTGCAAAGAGGCCCTCATTTACAGAACGGCTAAAGAGTATCCTCTGGCCTATGCCGCCACAGAGAACAATCTGGGAAATGCTTACTTTGCCCTGACAGATGATGATGAAAGGGAAGATGGACCGGAAGATAAAATAGACGATAAAAAAGAAGATGAACGGGCTGAAAACTGGCAGAAGGCCCATGATGCTTTCAGCACAGCCTTGCAGATCTACTCAAAGGAAAAGCACCCAAGGCAATATGCCACCACCGAAAACAACCTGGCCAATCTCTACTTAGCCTGGAGGGGAAAGGAGGACGGCTGGGGCGATGACCAATCACCGCAGCACTGTCTGAAGGCCATCCAGGCGGCGGAGGAGGCGCTCTGTGTATTCTCATTTGATGAGAGCCCTGACGACTATGCCGAGGCCCAGGGGACGCTGTGGCTTGCCTATCTCACCATAGCCGATTACGAGCTTCGCGGAGATTACACCGCCCTGGCCCTGGATGCCTGCCAGATGCGTCTGAAGGCCCTGAGGGCGGGCGCAGCCAGTCCGACCCGGATTGCCTCCTGCTGCAAGGACCTGGCGATCACCGCCAGCATGATGGCCGACCTGGAAGAGTCGGTGCAGTCCAAGGCAATGGACTGCAAGACCGCCATCTCGGCAGCAAAAGAAGCCCTCAAGTTCTACAATTCGATGAGATATCCTGTCGAGAATGCCGAGACCCAGATCCTCCTCTGGGCGGCCTACTCGGCTTTGGCAGAGGTGGAGGACGGCCAGATAAATTGCAGCAGGGCAATCAGTGCCTGCCGGGCGGCAATTTCCATCTTCGAGGAGGGCAGACCGGAAGAGCATGCCGATGCCCAGAAGAGCCTGGGCTACAGCCTGATCACCCTGGCGGAGATAGAAGGAGGATGGCAAGCAGCCCAAAACTGCGAAAAAGCCATCGAAGCCTATCGGCTTGCCCTGGAATACTACACGCCAACGGAGCATCCCATCGATCACGCCGATATCCTGCGAGACCTGGCCTATGCCTATGTCACATTGTCTGGGGCCGCGTCGACCGCGTCGAACAATGAACGGGAGGAGAGGACGGTGGGGAAGGAGGAGAGGGGTGAGAGGGAGGAGTGCTGCAAGAAGGCTCTCCTGGCCTATAAAACCGCCCAGAAGATCTACCGGGAGCAATCCCGCATTCTGGAGCAGGCTGAGCAGAGACGGGCATCCTCTGCCTTGCAGGAGAAGGCAGAAAAGTGCAGCCTGTCCATGCAGTCATGCAAGGCTATCATCAGGTCGGGCAGGAAAAATAGAGAGGCAGGTGGGAGTTCATGAACGACAAAGAGAAGTCGCAGCTTACTGAGGAGCAGAAGACCGAATACTTCCGCCGCTCCTACGCGGCTGTGGATGGACTTTGGTTCATGAAGGTTGAGCAAGCCCTGGGCTTCGATCAGGCCCTGAAGCTGGACGAGGCCGTCTGGAGGGTCCTGCCCAAGATCCAGGCCCGTACACTGAAGGGCATGATGAATTTAAAAGGAGGGCTGCCGGACCTGAATAAAGCCCTCGCCATCCGCCTGGAGCTGGAGGGATTTTCATTTGAGATTGAGGACCGAAAAGACGGCTTTGCCGTGATCGTCAGGAGGTGCCCCTGGCATGAGATCATGGTCAGGTCGGGGCGGGAGAGCCTCTCGGATAAGGTGAGCGACCTGATCTGCCGGGTGGAGAACTCGACCTGGGCGGGCGAGTTTGACGCTGATGCGGAAAAAGGCACAGAGAGGGGCATAAAATTTGAGCGGGAGCAGAGGATATGCCGGAATGAGGGAAGATGCGTGCTGCGCTTTTGGAGATAATAGCTTCACAGATTCGATTGACTTCGCCGTGGGCTGGAGATGGCAAATCTTTGGGCAGACAGGCTTCCACGCAGGCCAGGATCTCTGCCTTCTTTCCGGCGGCGTAGAGCTGCTGCAGGTCAGACACAAGGCGGGCGAGCCAGCGAATCGCTTGTAACTGCCCAAGCTCATCGGCATATTTCCCTTCAAGACAAAAGAAGATCCCGTCCAACTATTTGATCTCCTGGGGAGTTATTTTATCCCGCGTTTAGCACAGTACTCATCAAGGGAGATGTATTGATCCTTTTCCTTTTGCAGCTTCTTATATTGCTCATCTGCATAGACCATCAGAACATCCTCTTTTTGAATTTCAACAGTTGCCATTGCTCTCCATCCCATTTTCTCCATCATTCCCCGCTTCATTTTGTGATCTAATTCATTTACATCTTCGACAGAAAGAATACTCCTTTTTAGCAGGGAATCAAAGATCTTTGAGATGAATATATCGTTTTTAATAGTTTCAATTATATCCCGTTCTATTCTCTTACGGACTAACACATCCAGCTCTTTGCTGGACTTCATCGACAACTCTATCTCACGGGGCAGCTCAACCTCTATCGCCATTTCATCTTCCCTAATCGTACATGCTGGAAAAGAATATAAAACTACTCACTGGCCCATAGATTTTTATAATTTTTTGAATATCCACCTGTTGAGCCAGGCCCACCAGGCAGGGCTACTGATTGGTTCGATTCGATGCTAGCCCCTTCGTTGACAGTCTTATCCGATGCTTGCTTGAGATTTATTGCTCCGGATCTGCACGTCTCTCTTTTTCGGAGGACGCCGCGCGCGAAAAAAAGCGCGGGGACTGCGACGGGGACCCTGGAGCGCTCGGGGAGACTTCTGTTAACTCGCGGTTTGATGGGACCGGCGGATCTGACTCAGCGGCTTTTCGGGATTTGTGCTCGTGACATTTTGCTCCGCGGCAGTCCGCCCGGCTGGCCTGCACTCGCCTGGGTAGTGGCCTCCTGTGCGCGCGAGTGAGTGTGCAAGCGAGCGAGGGCAGGCGGAAAGCGAATTTGCCCATTCTTTTTATAATTCACATAGTATTCTCCAGGCGGGCCAAGCTCTCTGCTGGCTTGACAGCTTCCGGCAATCGCAGCACCTGCATCTGACTGATCATCTCTTTGAAACCGGATGAAAAAAACGTCGATAAGGTTCTACATGTCTTTTTTTGTTGTGGGCGACACGCGCGCGAAAAAACGCGCGGGGACTGTGACGGGGACCCTGGAGCGCCGGGGAGGCTTCTGTTGCTTGGCCGCCTGCGGTTTGATAGGACTGGCGGATTTGCCTCATGAGTTGTTCGGATCGCATCATGATTTGATTACATATGGCTGGCGAATCGTTGGAAAAAATTGAATGCCTCTCTGTGCGTTCTCTGTGTCCTCTGTGCCTCTGTGGTGAAAACGTCGTTATCTGCTGGTTGCGCCAATTGATCCTTTATTTGCCAGCCTTCCCTTCCACAATCCCTATCTCCTCTTCCGTGAGCCCGTACAGCCTGTAGACAACCTGATCGATCAGTCTATCCGTCTGTTCTATCCGCTCCCGCAGGGGCAGCAGCTTAGCCATCGAGCCCTCGAACTCGGCCCGCAGCCGCTCCGCAGGCTCCCGGCGGGAGGGATCGACCGCCAGCTTCTTTCTGTTCTTCTTGAGCACGTCCAAAAAGTCCTGATAGTCGTGCTCGTAGTAGCTGCTCAGCTTCGTCTTGGGGGTCAGCTCCTCCACCTTCGCCCCGATTTCGCCCTCCAGCCAGGATAAAAAGCCCTTGATCTCCTGCTGCTTTTCCTTGTTCATCTCCAGCATCCTCTCCGCCAGGAAGGCCAGCAGGTCGTGGACCACATCCGACTTCTCACCATCGGCGATGAAGCCCCCGGAAGCATCTTTGGGCAGGCAGGCATCCACGGCAGCCAGTATCTCTGCTTTCTTTCCGGCGACGTAGAGCTGTTGCAGCTGCTCTCCCAGGCGGGTGCGCTCGTCCGCGGGGGTGGTGAAGGAGATGCGACGGATGGGAGTTTGTTCAACAAAGATTGCAGAAAAATTATAACTATCGCCCTGCAAATCGGTGCAAACGCTATGGATGAAAAATCGTATCAGAGAGGAATTTAGTAGTCCAAGCAAGGAAAAATCTTTGGTAGGAATAAAATATGTTTTATTATTTGCGTAGAATTGAAATATATCTAGAGTGAATCTAGCACTTTGAGCAATTTCTGGCCAGAATATTTTTGGCTTCTCAAATTCGTCATAATAATCGCAAGCTCTTAGCTCCCACCAAAATTCGCCTTTATCAGATCTCTTTTTAGCAGATTCTATAAAAGATGATAAATATCTCGCTATTGCTGGGTAATCTTCCCTAAATTTAGACAAAACGTCATCTGATTGGGAATATTTGCGTCGAGTCCAACCATTGGGGATAAATATCAAATGATAATTGCTTTCTGGCGGTTCATATCTCTTGATATCCTTTCCTATTAAAAAAGGTTTGATCAATTCAGAACTTTTTGGATCTTCAGAGCATAATATATTGCGTGTATTGTTGTCAATAACAAATGCTTCATTTAAGCCGGTCTTGATTCCATAATAGCTTTTCCCATCCAAATAATTCCTCAAGGTAACGCCAAACGCTTTTAGTTTATTAAGCATTTTTTGTGTTGAGTTATTGACTAATGACCAACTGTTTTCATTCAATGATGTCCTATCAACATCATAGCAGTGGCTTAATGCATAATTATTCAAATTATCAAAATTAAGCGTTTCAACTTGTACAACAGAAAAATTTTCCTTAAATGAGGAATTAGAATTA